>JALYTG010000054.1 GCA_030854405.1 Chloroflexota bacterium
CCAGAAGAGCAGAGGAGCAAGGAACGAGCTGAGGGCCAGGCTGACGGTCGGGTTGCCCTCGGCGTTGAGCAGCGGATGGACGGCGCCACCCAGCAGCAGGTAGACCGCCACGGCAGCGATGATGGCAGCGAGGTCGAGGTAGAGCCGCTGCCAGAGCGGCGCTCGACTGCGCTGGAGCTGCTGGCGGCCGGCAGCCAGCTCGTCGCGCAGCTGCTCCCGCAGCGGCCAGGCCGCGGCGGCGGTAGCGAGCACCGTCGTCAAGCCAACCGCCAGCAGCGCGGCGCGCAGCAGGGCGGGGATCATCTCGTCCGTCGAGGCCAGCTGAGCACCGTTCAGCAGGAGCGCCAGGCCGATCCCGATCGCGGCACCGACCAGTGCACCTCCGAGCGCGACAAGCGCGGTGGCCATCAGGAAGATCTCGCGCAGCGTTCGGCCGCTGGCGCCACGAGCTCGGAGGAGTGCAGCGTGGCGTCGGGTGGCGTCCGCGGTGGCATCGGCGGCCAGGTGGGAGAGCGCAAGCGCCAGCAGGATGCCCGGCAGCGCCAGGAAGATGAACAGAATCTGGCCCCACGCCAGGTCTGCGGCCACCGGTTCGAGCGTGGCGCTCGCGTCGTCGATCAGCTGGAAGCTGCCCGCCCCCCGACGCTCGATGCGGTGGCGCACCACGTCCAGCCAGCGCTGGGCCTCGACCGGATCGCCGGGCAGGGCGGACAGGTTGTAGCGAAGATGGAGCTCGCGACGCACCGCAACCTCGGGTGCGAATACGGGCGCGGTCGCGCCTCCCGTGGCCGCGGCCGGGTCACTCGCGACCGCCCCCGCCGGGACCTTGGCGATGACCAGCGTCTCCAGGCTGGCGCGGTCAATCACCGCGACGTTGGTCGGCGCGTTGGCGCCAGCCGCGCGGTGCGCGGCATCGAGAGGTCCGAGCAGCAGGTCTGCCCCGCTGATGTCGACGATCCCCGACACGACCAGGGCGACCGTCCCGCCGCCCGGCAGCGCGAAGGTGAGCCGGTCGCCAGGCGTTGCGCCCAGGTTGGTCGCGAGATCGCGCGAGATTGCCACCTGGCCCGGCTTGGCAGCCCCCTGCGCGATGCGAAAGAGGCCGGTGCTCGCGGAATACCCCGGCTCGATGCCGACGATCACTCCCGCGCTCGTCTGGGTCGCCGCTGCGGAGCGGTCGAGGCTGGCCTTGTCGAAGTGGGCCAGTGCGAAGGGAGCCGCAGAGCGCACGGCCGGATCGGCCCGCACGACCGATCCGGCGGCAGCGGGGTCCGCGCCGGGAGCGAGCACGACCTGGGCGTCGACGCCGAGGCCCGCCAGCGCCCGCCGCGTGACCGTCATGCCGGAGGCCACGCCAAAGAGCGAGATCGCCGCGATCAATGCGGCCGCAATCGCCACCCCGATCCCGGTCGCCAGTGAGCGACGTGGCTCACGAAGCGCCAGCCTGACCGCGTGCCGCACCCGGAGGATCATGCCGCGATCAGGCGACCATCGCGCATCCGCAGACGCCGATCGGCGTGAGCCGCACTGCTCGGGTCGTGCGTCACCAGCACCAGGCTGGAGCCGTGTGTCGCGATCGCGCCGCGCAGCAGCTCAAGGATCGCCTCGCCGGTCTCGTCGTCGAGGCTGCCGGTCGGCTCGTCGGCCAAGATGAGGGCGGGCTCGGCGATCAGGGCGCGCGCGACCGCCACCCGCTGCCGCTCTCCGCCGGAAAGCTCATCGATTCGGGCCGCGGCATGCTCCTCCAGGCCGACTTCGGCGAGCAGCGCGGCGGCGCGAGTGGAGCGTGACGATCGGTCGACACCGGCCAGCGCCAGCGGCAACGCCACGTTCTCGTTCACGCTCAGGGAGTCGACCAGGCCGAAGCTCTGCAGCACCAGGCCGATCCTTCCTCGCCGCAGGCGCGCGCGCTCGGCCGGCGTGAGCCGCGCCAGGTCGTGACCCAGAAGGCTCACGAATCCTTCGGTCGGTACCTCGAGGCCGACGAGCAGTCCAAGCAGCGTCGTCTTGCCCGAGCCGGACGGTCCCTCGACCGCGACGAACTCACCCGGCGCCACTGTGAGGTCGACTCGGTCGACGGCGAGGACAGGGGCCACTCCGGCCAGCTCGTACAGGCGCGTCAGCGCCCGGCAGATAACCACTGGAGTCATGCCTGCAGCCGATCCGCCGTGACCCGGCCATCGTGCAGCTCCACCACGCGGTCGCCGACCGCCGCGACCGCCGGATCGTGGGTGACGAGGAGGATGGTGGGTGCCTCGTCGGCATGCAGCTGGCGCAGGAGGTCGAGCAGGAGGCCGGCGCTGATCGAATCGAGCTCGCCGGTAATCTCGTCGGCCAGCAGCAGCCTCGGCCGCCCAGCGAGGACGCAGGCCAACCCGGCGCGCTGCTGCTCACCGCCCGACAGCTGAGCCGGGCGGTGCCGTCGTCGCTGCGTGAGGCCCACGCGGTCCAGCAGGGAATCGATCGACGCTCGGTCCGCGGGTCGACCAGCCAGCTCGCCCGCCAAGGTCACGTTCTCGGCCACGTCCAGGAAAGGGACCAGGTTGTTGTCCTGGAAGACGAGGCCGACCTGGGCTCCGCGCAGCCGCGCTCGGACAGCCTCATCCGCCCGTCCGATCTCGACCTCATCGACGACCACCCGACCGGCGGTCGGACGGTCTGAGCCGGCAATCAGGTTCAGCAGCGTGCTCTTGCCGGAACCGGATCGACCCATGATCGCCACGAATTGACCGGTCTGGACGGCCAGGTCGACGCCCCGGAGGGCGACCGTCTCGATATCGGCCTCGCGATAGACCTTGATCACCCCTTCGAGCCGTAGCGCCATGCTTGCGCCCGACTCGACCGGCGGCCCGGACTCGGCAGCGACGCCCGGCGCCATCACGCCCACTTGAAGCTGCCGATCATCTGGCGGAAGGCGTCGACGTTGTCGACCCCATCCGGCGTCGAAAGGCTGACGATGGCCAAGCTCGCGCCGTGGAGAATGTAGTACCGGTCGACGGTCGATGCGACGCGCTTGCCCGTGACCGGATCGGGCGGCGACGGAAGCTGGTAGCTGAGGTGCGTGTATTGCGAGGAGCCAACGCTGACCGTGTCCTGCTTGACGAGCTTGAACCCCGCCTGCGACCGAAGCGCGGGCAAATCGGTCTGACGAATGTACGCAGCGAGGTCGGAAGGTGCGGCCAAAACCTGGACCGTTTCGACGCTGTCCTTGTCGCGGATCGCCACGCCATCGGCCTGCTGGCTCACCTGCCAGCCCTCGACGTACTGGATGCTGAAGCCGTGCGTGGCGTTTTTGTAGGTGAGGAAGACCGCGTTGTCTGGGATGTCGCCGCCGGTGAGGGTGCCCGGCTGCTCGCTCGCGCCAGGCGAGGCGGCGTTGCTGCTCGCGGCGGGACGGGCGCATCCGCTCGCCAGGGCGAGCAGCACGATCGAAAAGAGCATGGCCGGCCCCTGCAGCGACACGGCGTGGGGAGAAGTCATTCAGCGTCCTCGGTCCGTGAGATTGAGGACGTTGTAAATCCGCTACCTGAAGCTCACCTGAAGCGCGGCATGCTGAGCACGAACGTCGCCCCAGCCCCCGGCTCGCTCTCGACGCTGAGGCGGCCGCCGTTGCGGCGCGCCAGGCTGCTGGCGATCGCCAGGCCCAGGCCACTGCCCGGCGTGGAGCCGGCATCGCCTCGGACACGGTAGAAGGGCGTGAAGATCTGCTCCCGATCGGCGGCGGCAATGCCCGGCCCACCGTCGCGGACGGTAACACTCACCTCCCGGTCGGTCCCCATCGTGCGCAGCTGGATCGGCGTACTGCCGTAGCGAAGCGCGTTGTCGACGAGGTTGGCAACGACTCGGCCGATCTCGATGCGCTCGCCAAGCGCCACCAGATCCGGCGCCAGCTCCAGCCCCACCGTCGGACTGTCCGGACGGCCCGCGCGCACCTCCTCGACGGTTTCGGCCACGAGGACCGACAGGTCGAACGGTTCCGGCACGCCGGCATCCGTCGCCTGGTCCCCGCGCGCCAGGACCAGCAGGTCGGCGGTCAGCGCGGCCAGGCGTTCGCTCGCGCTGACAACCGCGGCGAGCGATCGGCGCGTGAGAGCGGCATCCGACGGGTCGCCCAGCCCAATCTCCGCGGCGCTTCGCAACGCGGCGAGGGGCGAGCGCATCTCGTGCGAGGCATCGGCCACGAACCTGCGCTGGCGCTCGTGGGCCTCGCGAATCGGGCCCATGGTGCGGTCTGCCAGCAACCAGGCGAGCCCGGCCACGACGCCGACTGCAACCAGGTCGAGCGCCAGCAGCGAAAGGCCGATGCGCTGCAGTGTTGCGGCGTACGCCGCATCGGCCGCCTGCCGGCCGGTGATCTCCGGCGCGATATCGAAGGCGGGCTGCAGGACGAGGGCGAGCAGCAGGTAGAAGGCGACGCTGAAGAGGAGCAGGACCCCGGCAAAAAGCCCGGCGTAAAGCAGCGTGAGGCGGCGTCGAGCGCGCTGAAACATCAGTTCTCCACCTGTCGGAGCCGATAGCCGACGCCGCGCACCGTCTCGATGAGCCCGTCCCGCCTTCCGCCGTCGATCTTGCGCCGCAGGCTATGGATGTAGACCTCGACGATATTCGAGCCGGTCGCGAAATTGGCGTCCCAGACTGCGTCGATCAGCCGATCCTGCCCAAAGACCTGTCCCGGATGCCGAGCCAGCACCTCCAGCACCGAGAACTCCCGAGCCGTGAGCGGAATCAGCCGCCCGGCCCGTGTGAGGGTGTGGCTGGCGGGATCGAGCTCCAGGTCGCCGATCCGGATGACCGGCGCGCGTTCCGCCGCGCCACGCCGGAGGAGGGCTCGGATGCGGGCCAGCAGCTCGGCCATGGCGAACGGCTTGGCGAGGTAGTCATCCGCCCCGCGGTCGAGTCCGGTGACCCGGTCCTCCACCTCGTCGAGCGCCGTGAGCATGAGGATGGGCGCTTTCACACCCGCCCCGCGCACCTGGGCGCAGAGGCTGAAGCCGTCGAGCCCCGGCAGCACCACATCGAGGATGAGGAGGTCGTACGGGTAGGTTTCCACCCAGCTGAGTGCCTCCAGACCGTCCGGCACCACGTCGACGGCGTGCCCTTCCCGGTCGAGTGACGCCCGAACGGCCTCAGCGACCGTCGGCTCGTCTTCGACCACCAGGACGCGCACGCGGCTAGGCCGCGATCACGAAGGGCGGCGTCAGTTCGGGCATCGCGATTATGCTAGCCCCCGTGGTGCGAGCCCCCGTCGCGAGCCCCCGTCGCGAGCCCCACTTATTACTCCTGGTCATGAGTCCGCCGCCCTTGCCCGGCCAACGGCTCCAAACGGCCACGTTTCATTACGCAGTGTTATGGATTGAGACGCGAAGCGCCCGCCGCGAGCTGAAACCCGCCGAACGTACGACCTGGAGTCATATTCCGCAGCCCATTCCGGATTAGGTGTGGATAACTCACGCGCCCTTGCGGAATCGTGTTGACAAGTGGGGTTGCGAGCGACGCCGTCCGACCCGCATCCTCTTTGTGTCCCGGAGGGGCAGCTGGACGACCTGAGATGACATCAAGGGTCTCCGCGGTTCCTTCGGGATTTTGCTGTGCCCGGCGATTTGCTGTGCCCGGCGCTGTGCCCGGCGTCAGAAGGCCCATTGGTCCGCGGCGAATCGGCATGCGAAGTAGGCGAGCCCCAGGAGCGATGCCACGCCAAGACCCACCGCCACCGGGCGCGAGCGCGTGAGCACGGCGAACCAGGCAACGAGCGGGAAGAGCACGAGCGTGTAGCGCGGAGCGCTGAGCACGAAGCTCGTGCTCGTGGTCAGCAACCAGTTGCCCGCCATCCAGACCGCCCACGAGGGCCGGAAGCGAAGCGCCGCGACCACCGTGCCCACCAGCCCCAAGCCGATAAACGCCAGCTCCATCCAGCCGAGCATGAAGGCATCGTCGGGCGGCCCGCTGAGGATCGACTCGATCACACCGCCGATCCCGACCCACGGCGGGCTGAGCGACTTGTACCAGTGCTCGTCCTGAATCGCGAGGAAGTGGAGCGGGTCGCCGTACACCGCCTGGTTGAGCGCCAGGTAGCCGAGGAAGCCGAGGGGCACGATCGCGATCGCCAGCCATCGCCAGCGCCACTGCCGATCCGGCCACCATTGGACCAGGGCCTCCGCGGCCAGGGCGGGCACCAGGACGAGGCCGTTGACGCGGGTGAGCGTCGCCAGGGCGCCCAGCACGCCGGCGAGCCACCATCGGTCAGTGCGGGCGGCCAGGAATGAGCCGAGCACGAGCGCCAGGAACAGGCTCTCGGTGTAGCCGATGTGCAGGAAATACGCGGTCGGGAAGATGAGCAGGAAGATCGCTGCGCGCCGCCCAACGGCCAGGTCGAAGTCGAGTGCGACCAGCCGGGCGAGGAGCGGCGCAACGAACAGCGAAGCGATGGTGCTGACCGCGAATGCCGCGACCACCGGATCGCGGACCAGCGCATAGACCCCGGCCACCGCCCACGGGAAGAGCGGGTAGAAGACGATGTAGAGCGGCAGGTCGCCTGGATAGATGGACCGATACCCATCGGCCACCAGGTTCCCCGGATCGACGGCGCGATAGCCGAAGACCGCCAGGTCGGTGTAGTGCGGCGCGTCCCAGCGATCCCAGACCTCGAGCAGGCCGCGCGCGCCGTGCAGCGATTCCCCGGAGAAGACGACGAACGCGATCGCCCCGCCCATCAGCAGGAGCAGCTTGAGCACCAGCGTCAGGCCGATCAGCTGGGCATCGGTCCGGCTCAGGCGCATCCGGGGGACTATACGACCGATGCCGCCTTCACCCTCGGCGGCGGTAGACCCTGATGGGTGCGGCTGCTACCATGGCGTCTCGATCGGTCGGGGCGTGGCGCAGGCGGTAGCGCGCAGCGTTCGGGACGCTGAGGTCGGAGGTTCGAGTCCTCTCGCCCCGACCATTCCCAAGCGGCCGCTCTTCATTGCGTGCATTCCCAGCAGCCAGGCGTGCTCTGCACGCGGGCGCACCGCGACGACTTGGCTCCCCTCGAGTTCGATCCTATCGAAGATCTCGCGCGCCGCCTGCTCTTTCAGCGCCGCCGGCTTTTCGAGGTCGCGCCAGAGCTCGCCGAAGTGGCCCAAGGTCGTCGCGGAGGTCCGTCGGACTAATGGACCCAGCGTCCTGTGATGACGCGTGTGTGCGTGGGCTATGCGACTGCCAACGGCGGCGCGTTCCGATAGGCCGGTGGGAGCGGAGTGCCTGACTCTGGCGACTCCACCTCGACAATGTCCGCACGCATCGGACCCAGCAGGCCCAGCAGCTCGTCCTGCGCGGGCCTTGGCACGCTGAATTGATTCAGCGTCGCAACCAGATCCTCCACCAGCGCGTCGAACTCGCCGGCGGTGACGCCCATCCCGTCATGGGTCTCGCGCATGACGCGCCCGTGGTAGCTGCACGGCCCGCCGCTGGCCTCGCAGATCTGGTCCACCAGCATCCTCTTGAGGCGCGCGATGTCGGTCCGGGCGAACTTGCCGTTGATCCGGTCATCTGCCGCACAGCGGGCCACGAAGTCATCGACGACAGCGGTGATCGCGTCCTTGCCGCCGAGGCGCTCGTACAGGGTGTCCATGCCACCTCCAACTCTCCGCGGCCTCTTGGTCGCCGGTGAATCGAGTGTACGCTCGGCCGCAAGAGAGCCGGCGGAAGGGTTTCATTCGTCAGCCGTCAAAGAGATAGGTCGTCATCGGCCCGAGCCCTTTTACTTCTATCTCGCGGCGTTCGAAGGCATGTCGATCGCGCAGCAGCTCCCAGGTTGAGGCCGCTACCTGGATCCGTCCGGGCACGCCCGACGACTCCATCCGCGCTGCGGTGTTGACGGTGTCGCCCCATATGTCGAACTGGATCCGTCGCTGACCGATGACGCCCGCGACGATGTCGCCGCTGGCGAGCCCCACGCGCACCTCGAGGCCCAGCCCAGCGGGCCGGTGCTCCGTCACGGCGACAAGAATGGCGCGGGCGAGCTCGAGCGCGTCGCCTGCGTGATCGGGCCGCGGCTCCGGGGCTCCGGCGACGGCCATGTACGAATCGCCGATCGTCTTGATCTTCTCGACACCATGCAGGGCGGCCAGCTCATCGAAGCGGCCGAACAGGCCATCCAGGAGCGCAAGCACGCGGTCCGGAGCAGTCTGCTGGGCCCACGGCGTGAAACCCACGATGTCGGCGAAGAGCACCGTGGTGTCCGGGTACGACTCCGCGATGCGGTCCTCGCCGTGCTTCATGCGCGCGGCGATCGCCCTCGGGATCGCATTCGTCAGCAGCTCCTCGGAGCGGGCCTCCGCTGCTCGGCGACGCAGGTCGGTGTAGCGCAGCAGTAGAAAGGTGATCGTCAGCGGGATTCCAACGTTGGGCAGGTACGCGATCAGCCGTTGGGTGTAGGGAGGCGATGCGATGGCACTCCGAACCAGCGGGTCGATCGCCACCATCCCGATGAGCATCGCCAAGAAGGCGAAGAACCACGGAGTGGCGCGGCGCGGCCCAAGGGCGAGGATGGCATAGCCGGGCACCAAAAAGGCCCACACCAGCCCAAAGCTTCCTCCCGTGACACCACCCCCCAGCGCGTTCGCGATTGGCACGAACGGCACGCCGCTCGCGATCAGCGCGATGACGTACCGATCGAACTTCCGGCTTCGCGCCAGTACGAGTAGGTTCACCGCGCTGTACGCGGAGAGCCCCAGGGCGGCAACCCAGCTGAGGGGAAGGTCTTTGGCCTGGAAGGGGAGCGAGAGCGGCGCGATGATCGTCAGGTATCCGGCGATCACGCCGGCGCGCTTCCGAAGGCGGGCATCGTCGTCGTCGCCCGGCTCATCGGCGATCGAGATGAGCCGAACCAGCAGATCGCGAATGCGCTGCCACGGGGTAGGGTGCTGCGCCTGCATCCGCCGATGCTACGACGCTCAGGGCGGGCCTCGTCGGGGCGTCCTCCGCACCGATTTGCTGGCCCGGGCGACTAACGGCCAGCCGCTGGCCGAACTTGCCAGTCGGAGCGCCGTTTGGCCACTGAGAACTGCGTTTGGCTGGCTATCTGATGCCAGCCCGGGCAACAACGGCCATCCGATGTCCGATAGACGCCAGTGGCAGCAAACGCAGTCGCCGGCGCGAGACAGCAGGCGGCCGATCATCGCGGCGGGTCGCTACCCGGGCTCCGGCCCTTGCGCTCTCGGCGCACGTTGGCGGACGACGGTCCGTGACAAGGGCATGGTGTCCCTCCGTTACCTGCGGCGAGACAACGGTGAGAACGGCACGCAGATCGTCGGACCATCGCCTGCACGCTAACGGCGTCCCACCCTTCCAAAGTTCCGTCGGGAGAGGACTTTCGCCATCTGTCGCGCGCCTAAGGGATCCGAGACGCTATGGCCTTGATGGCCACGGCTGTCAGGAAGAGAGCACGGTTGCACGACAGAACGACGGACCCAGCCGAGCAGCGGTCCAGACTTGCGAGACTGCTCCTCGCACCATTCCGGGCCCGCGCCGCTGTAGTTATCGCAATCACTGCGGTGTTGGCGGTCGTCGTTGGGGTCATCGTGGTGTCCCAGGTGACGGACCAGATGCGCCGCGAAGCGGAAGCCCGCTTGGAGCGCCATGCGACCGAAGTGAGCCACGCGCTCCAGGGCCTCATGGACTCCGCCTCGCGTGACATCCGCCTCGCGCGGCGCAATCAGATCTTCGAATCGGCCCTTGCCAACACGCAGGGACAGCTGCTGCCATCCGACCGGGTTGCCGTCGAGGCTGCGATCACCTATTTGGGGGACCGATACCGCGTCGACGAGATCTGCCTGATCCGGTCGGACGGGCTGGAGGCTGCCCGTTGGGTGGGAGGAAAGGGCGTTGCACCGGTGACTGACCTTTCTCCCGACGAGCGCCAGAACAATCCGGCGGTCCTACCCACGCTGCCGCTGGCCGATGACTCGTTCTATCAGTCCCAGCCATACATTTCGCCGGACTCCAATCGCTGGGTGGTCGGCATCGCCACGCCAATCATCCTGCCCACCGGCAGGCACGCGGGCATCCTCCATTTCGAGATCCCGATCCAGCGATTTGCCACCGAAATGGCAGCCATGCCCCTCGAGGGCACCAGCTTCTCCGTGCTCATGGATCGCGCCGGTCGCCTTCTCGTCCACCCGCAGCTCGCAGAATTCCGCTCCGCACAGAGCCTGTCGACCGATCCCAATACCGGCCCGTTCCCCCTCGCCACCGCATCAGGCTCCGCTTCGTGGCGGGCGGCTGCCGGCAAGATGGTGTCCGGTCAGGCTGGAAGCATTGCCTTTGACGTAGCTGGCACCGCGTACCGTGCGAGCTACGGGCCGGTTGCTGGCTCGAACCGGATACTGGCAGTGGTGAGCCCGGTCAATGAGCTCTACGCCGATGTCGATAGGGCGCTATTGAACCTGGCGGTCACCGCCGGCCCGCTCGTCCTGCTGATGATCCTGGTCACGGGCTGGTTCGCTCGCCGCACGGCGGGCGCGAACCGTCGCCTGGAGGGCCTGAACCATCGTCTCGCGAGCGCGAATCTGAGCCTCGGGGAATCGAGCAAGGCTAGCGCCGAGCTGGCGCGCCAATCCGTGATCGTCAATCAATTCAGCGAACTGACAGCTCTCACCGAGGACGACGTGTCACTCTCGGTTGCCACAATGGCAACGCTCGACGAACTCCTGAAACCCGAGGACGGGGCACTGCACGTGTCCAACCGATCCCAGGATCGGGCGATTCCGCAGGCCACACTTGGCGAGCAGAAGGCTGAAGTGCTCTCGCTCCACGAGTTGGGTCGTTGTCCCGCGCTCCGTCGGAGCAGCCTCTACGTGACCGACGATGTCTCGGAGGGCCTCACCTTCCACTGTCCCGTGTATCCGGTCGAGGGCGGGACGTTAGCTTGCGTCCCATTGGTCGCGCTGGGCGAAACGGTCGGTGCCGCACACCTCCACTGGGCCACGCCGCGCGAGCTCTCTCTCCCGCTCCGGCTCGCAATTACCCGTGTGAGCGAGCATGCCGCGTTGTCGATCGCGAACCGACGCCTGGTCCTGGCGCTCCGCGGCCAGGCGAATACCGACGGACGCACGGGGCTGACCAACAGTCGAGCCTTCGATGAAGCCCTCGAGCGGGCGTTGGTCAATCGGCCGGACCGCGAACCGCTTGCGGTGCTGATGCTCGACCTCGATCACTTCAAGGAGTTCAACGATCGCTACGGGCATCCTGCCGGTGACGAGGCGTTGCGGGTGTTTGCCCATCTGCTGCGCTCCAGCATCCGCGACCAGGACACCGCGGCGCGGTACGGCGGCGAGGAGTTCGCGGTCTGTCTGCCGGGCCTCACCGCCACCGCAGCCGTGGCAGTGGCTGAGCGAATGCGCGAGCGGACCGAGGCAGCAATCATCCCGCTCGCCCCCGGGGTGACAGGACGCCTGACCGTGTCCATCGGAATCGCAGCTGCTCCGGAGCACGGTTCGGATCGGCTGGTGCTCCTGAAGGCCGCCGATGAAGCGCTGTATCGAGCGAAGCTCGCCGGTCGCAACAAGGTCGTCTCTCGGGAGCGTTGGCTCGACGGAAATGGCGCTTCGCAGGCCGCAGTCGACCTGGAGGAGCTGGCCGCCGAGTCGTAAATCGGTCGCCAGGATGCGCGTTCGCAACCCACCGGACTACCCGATCGCGCGGCCCATGAAAAATGGGGAGAGCGCCGTCGGTCGGCGCCCTCCCCGAAACGGCTCGGTGCCGTTTACTGCGCACCGTCGAACTGGTAGTCGACAGTGCCTGCCGCGTCGGCGTGGCCGCCGGGCCCATCGGCCTCGGTTCCGGCCGCCTCAGCGCCGGACTCCGCCGGCTCCGCGGCGCCCGCGACGTCTGGAGT
>JALYTG010000215.1 GCA_030854405.1 Chloroflexota bacterium
CTTGCGGATCGGGACGGGTGCGCTCGCGTACGCGCACCGAACGCCGGACTGCCTAGCGCCTGGGTTCCGGCCTTCAGTCGATAATTGACCGCATTCACGCTCGCGCGACGCGAGCGTGAATGGCCGGTTAGCACAGCGCTCAAGACGGCCAGAGTTACAGTCGATAACTCCGGCAACTTCGGCTAGCACAACAATCCAAGGCACCGGCGATTGACATTGACCCCAGAGACCGGCGGACAGAAACTGTCTGGGAGGACTGACGGCATGCAATTGACGCTCCGCCCAGCCGGGGAGCTGCCCACCCGGCGGGTACCTGTTCATCGTTCCTTCGGACGGGATGTTCGGTGGGAACTCCCTGCACTACTTCCGGCTCGAGCGAGCCGGCGAGGACGCATGATTCTTGAGATCTCGAAAGACGACTGACGTAGGCACGAGCTGGCGGGGCGATGCAGCCTGGATCTGGGTCGCCGTCATCGAATTCGCCGTGCTGGTCATCCCCAGCGCCATCTTGATCACACTCTTCGCCGGAGCAGGCTTCGGACCCTGGCTGAGCATGGCGAGGGCAAGCGCGCTCGGCTGGCTCATTGCGGTCGTGATCCTGATTCCACGATCCGCGCCTCGGCGGTAGGGTGCGCCGAGGCATGCCGCTCAACCGATCGATCCGGTCGCAACGTGAGGATCCCTGGTGACGCTCTTCGACATTCCGCCCTGGGAGCTGATCGTCCGATCGGTCACGATCTATTTGGCGATGGTGGTCGCACTCCGTCTCTTCGGCAAGCGAGAGATCGGCCAGTTCACCCTCTTCGATCTGGTTCTCGTGCTCCTCGTGGCGAACGCCGTGCAGCCGGCCATGACGGGCCCCGACTCGTCGCTCGGCGGAGGGGTGCTGATCATCCTGACCCTCGTCGTCACCAACAGGATCATGGCCGAGGCACGCCGGCGCCTACCATTCCTGCGCGTGGTGCTCGAATCCCCGCCAACCACCATCGCCCGCGACGGCGCGTGGCTGCACGAAGCCGTGCAGCAGGAGGACATCGATGCCGAGGACCTGGAGACCGCGCTGCGTGAGCACGGTATCGCATCGGTCGACGAGGTTGCCCTGGCCGTGCTGGAGCCCGATGGCAGCATCAGCGTCGTTCCGCGCGGTGATCGGCAAGGCCAACCCCGCCCACGCCGCAGGGTGCGAGTCGTCAACCACAGGTGACGGCCCCCGCCAAGCCGACCTTAGTTGGGCGCGTCGCCTCGACAGGGGGGTTCATACTGGAGCCGGTGCGGGTGATGGCCTGAGCCAGAGCGCAGGGTTTGGGGCTCGAACCTGCCGCGCGGCTGGGCGCTTTGCGCCTGTTGAATGCGTGCCCCCTTTGCCACGCCCGCACCTCTTGGTTCCTTGGCGGCGGGGCGTCGGGCGAACCGCGCGGAAGCAGTGCTGACGTGATCAGGTTCAGCAACACGGTGGACATCGCGCGGCAGCCGGCCGAGGTGTTCGCCTACCTTGCCGACCTCGAACACACGCCCGCGTGGAACGGGGCGATCAGCAGCACCCGCAAGCTCAGCCCAGGCCCGGTGGATGTCGGCACCCGCTATCAGCAGACGCGTTCGGTGCCGCGTCCGGGCGTTGAGATGCTCGAGGTGACCGGGTTCGAGCCTGACCGGCGGATCGAGGTGGTCGGAAACCTCGGTCCGTTCCGGGCCCACCTGACCTACGAGTTGTCGCCAAAGGCCTCCGGCACGAGACTGACGAACAGCGTCGAGCTCGATCCCACGGGAGTGATCAGCATGATTGGCGGGCTATTCAGCGGACGCATCCGAGCCTCGGTCGCTGAGAACCTGGGCGTCCTGAGGATCTTGCTCGAGGCAGGAGTCTGAGTCTCCGATAGCCTGTGCGTGCCAGTAATCGCCGGAAATGCTCGGGCGGCGTCGCAGGATTCACCGGGCGGGTCTACACGCGGGAGACCCGAAGTCGGACGCGCCCGGCAGGCCGACCAGGAAAGTGAGACCGGCGCCGAAGTGAACGTCGTAGACACTACGGAGCGCAAGCAGAACGGAGAGGCCGATGCACGAAGCAGAGACGGAACTTCACGCGGTGGTCGGGCTCGGACCCATCGGCCGGGCGCTCATTGACGAGCTGGTCGGTCGAGGCCTGCGTGCGCGAGCCGTCGCCCGCCATCAGCCGCCGGACCTCCCGCCGGGCGTGGAGTATGTCCAGGCGGATATCACCAACGAGGACGAGGCCCGCCGTGCCGTGGCTGGCGCCAGCGTCGTGTATCACGCCGCATCGGCTCCCTACCACCGCTGGCCGGAGCTGCAGCCGCCCATCATGCGCGGCGTGATCGCCGGTGCCAGTGCGGCGGGCGCACGCGTCGCCTACGCCGACAACCTCTACGCGTACGGACCCGTCGAAGGCCCGCTGACAGAGGACCTTCCAGCCCGCGCGTCAGGTCCGAACGGCCGGGTCCGCGCTGCTTTGGCCGATCAGCTGATGGCCGCCCACGCCGCCGGCACCCTGCGTGCGGCCATCGGTCGCGCCGCCGACTATTACGGCCCGCGGGGCCGCCAGTCACACGCGGGCGAGCGGGTCTTCGTCCCTGCGCTGACCGGCAAGTCGGCTCAGTTCATCGGTAACCCTGACGCGCTCCACACCTACACTTATCTGGCCGACTTCGCGCGCGGCCTGGTGACACTCGGGACGCACGATGCGGCGCTCGGCCAAGTCTGGCATGTGCCAAGCGCAGAGACACTGACCACCCGTGCATTCATCGGTCTGGTATACGACGCCGCCGGACACCCGCCCAAGGTGAGTGTCATGCCATCGCCGCTGCTGACGCTCATCGCCCTGGTAAACCCCACCCTTCGCGCCGTGCGGGAGCAGGCGTACCAGGTCCAGCGGCCGTTCGTGGTCGACCACTCGAAGTTTGCAGACGCATTCGGTGCGCAGGTGACGCCGCACCGCGAGGCAATCGCCGCAACCCTCGAATGGTTCCAGAGATCTTCGTCAGTCGCGGCGAGCTGCTGCTGGCGCTCGGCATCCCGTGGGGAAGAGCCGCATGGGGCGGCGGCCAGGCGACGTTGACGCCGGAGCTCCGAGTGGCAAGCTCGGTCTCGATGATCATCTTCATCAGCGCGGCGTTCGTCGTTCTCGGTCGCGCGGGTTACTGGGGCATGCGATTCTCCGGCGTCTTTCGTGTCGGAACGTGGCTGCTCGCCGTGGCACTGGGTCTGGGCGCGATCATGAACCTGGCCTCGTCGAGCGCCTGGGAGCGGTTCATGTGGGCACCCGTCGCGCTCCTTCTTGCATTGTTGAGCTTCGTCGTCGCCCGCGGGCGCGGCGAAGAGCGCGGGATCGGCATTGACCGCTGACCGCGGCACGCGATCCCGGCCGGTGACCCTCCGGACGGCGGGGCGGCGGCGAAGCAGGACCCGCTTCGTGGTGCTCGGCATGCTGGCGCTCGGTCCGGCGTCGGCGTATGCGCTGCGGCAGCGCATCGCATCGTCGGTCGGATTCTTCTGGCAGGAGAGCTTCGGCCAGCTCTTTCCGACGCTCGTCGAGCTCGAGCAGGAAGGCCTGGTCACCGGGCAACAGGTCGCGGACGGGAAGCGCCGCCGGCGCGATTATGAGATCACCCCGGCCGGCGAGGCTGCCCTCGCGGCCTGGTTGCACGAGGCGCCGGCCCTGCAGCCGGAACGCAACGAGATGCTGCTTAAGGTGTTCTTCGCGAACCCAGGCGACGTCGGCGCGCTAGGCTCGTTCATCGCCCACGCCGACGCCGACGCCCGCGCCCAGGTCAGTGTGCTGCGTGAGATCGAAGGCTCCCTGCGCGAGAACTTCGCGACCGATCCGCGACTGCCCTTCTGGCTACTGACCGTCCGCTACGGGATCCTCGGCAACGAGGCGTTGGTGCGGTGGTGCAAGGAAGCGCGCCAAGCGGTGTAGGCGTCCGCGTGAGCCTGACGACCCCCACGCCGCCATAAAGCCGCTCGTTGTCCGATGAGGACTGCACCGATGTGCGCGCCGTCATGGACGATATTGCCGAGCACGGGCTGCCGTAGCGCGCCATCCTGGCTGCGGCGCGCGAGCCCCGAGGCGCTGATTGCGCAACTCGCCGCTCCGTGTGGTGGCGGTCCTGCCTTCTTCGGCATCAGCCGCTCCGGGCCGCGGTGAAGGACACGATCCGAACCCTAGCGCCGCGATCGGCGTCGTGCACCTGCGCCGCTAGGCCAAATACCGACAAACCAGGAGTCGCTGGAATGGACAGTCGCCGGAAGGTGCCATGGCAGGCGACGACGGCGATCAGTCCACGTAGGGTCCGTTGTAGACCGGCGTCTCTCCGTACGGCTTCCCGGCCATCAGCATGAAGCGCGTCCCGGGC
>JALYTG010000216.1 GCA_030854405.1 Chloroflexota bacterium
GTGGCAGGGTCGCTTGCAGCGAGCGCTCGCAGCGGCGGCAGAGCAGGACCGCCCCAGGGCAGCCCGCGCCGCAGGCTGCGCAGCGCGGAGGTGCAAGCAGCGAGAGAAGCTGCCGCAGCGCGTCCACACCCTCAACCCTGTGCCGCCGTGGCGCGCGCGTCGCGCGCCAACTCACAAGGCTGTGGCAACGCACGCCAACGGCTCCGCAACAGCGTCGCTGCGTTCTGTGCGGGCGGCTCAGTCGGCGCTCTTGGCGACGACCGCGCCGGCCAGCACGGTCGCCGGGCCGACCTCGCTCCCAGGCAACATTAAGGACTCCTTGATTCGCGAGCCGGCTCCGATACGGACGCCGTCTCCGATCACCGCCGGCCCGTCGATGCGCACGTCGGCTCCGAACTCGATCCTGGGGCCGAACAGGGCCGGGGGCTCGACCTCAGTCCCCCCAAGATCTGTCCCCTCTCCCGCCCGCACGCCTTCGGCGACCTCGGGGGCCCCGGGATCGATGGCGACCTCGCCCGAGACCGCGTCCATGTTGCTGCGCCAAAGCTCCTCGAGGTTGCCGATGTCGTTCCAGTAGGCCTGCACCTCGTGCGAGTAGAAGGGGACGTCGCCGTCGAGCAGGGCGGGCAGCACGTCCATCGCCCAATCGGCGAAGCCAGGTGGATCGTCGGGGCCGGCGGCCTTGCTGCGCTCACCCTCGGCGGGAAAGAATTCGAAGACCTCGGCCCGGAACATGTAGACGCCGCAGTTGGCGAGGTCGGAGAGCGCCTCCGCGGGGTCGGGCTTCTCCTGAAAGCCCTGCACACGACCGTCGGTATCGGTGATCACGACCCCGAACTGGCTGGTGTCCGCGACGCGCTTTGTCGCCAGCGTGGCGATCCCCCCGTGCGAACGATGAAACTCGCGCATCGCCGCGAGGTCGATGTCGGTAAGGGCGTCGCCCGAGATGACGAGGAAGTCCTCGCCGAGGAAGTCGGCCGCCTTGCGCACGCCACCCGCCGTGCCCAGCAGGGCCTCCTCCTCGCTGTAGCGCAGCTCGATCCCGAACCGCGAGCCATCGCCGAAGCGATCCCGGATCAGCTCCGGGAACCAGTGCAGGTTGGCGTTTATCTCGGTGAACCCGTGCCGAGCCAGCAGCTCGAGGATGTGCTCCATCACCGGTCGGTTGAGCACCGGCACCATCGGCTTCGGCATCTCGTAGGTGATCGGCCGCAGCCTCGTCCCGAGGCCCGCCGCCATGATCATGGCTCGCATGGACTTTGTTCCTCGTTCCTCGTTCCTCGTTTCTCGGCCGGCACCCTAGCCACAAGGAACAAGCAACAAGGAACTAGGAACTATGTGCCCTCATCCCAGGAGGCCAGGTACTTCGACTGCGCGTCCGTGAGCTGGTCGATCTCGATCCCCTTCGAAGCGAGCTTCAGGCGGGCGATCTCCTGGTCGATCTCGCGCGGCATTGGATGCACCTTCGTCTCCAGGGACTCGTGGTTTTGGGCCACGTACTCGGCCGCGAGCGCCTGGTTGGCGAAGCTCATGTCCATCACCGCCGCCGGGTGGCCCTCCGCCGATGCGAGGTTGACCAGGCGCCCCTCCGCGAGCAGGAAGATCTCGCGTCCGTCGCGCAGGCGGTGTCCCTCGACCAGCGGTCGCGCCTCGTAGGTGGACTCGGTGAGCGCGTCGAGGTCGCCCTTGTTGATCTCGACGTCGAAGTGGCCCGAGTTGCAGACGATCGCGCCGCTCTTCATCGCGTCGAACATGTGGCCGGCGATCGCGTCGCGGTTGCCGGTCACCGAGATGAAGAGATCGCCCTCCTTCGCCGCCTCGACCGCGGGCATGACGTCAAAGCCGTCCATCGCCGCCTCCAGCGCCCGAAGCGGGTCGACCTCGCAAACGATCACGTGGGCGCCGTGGCCCTTCGCCCGCATCGCCACGCCCTTGCCGCACCAGCCGTAGCCGATCACGACCACCTTCAGGCCCGCGATCAGGACGTTGGTCGCCCGGATAACCCCGTCGAGCGTCGACTGTCCGGTCCCGTAGCGGTTGTCGAAGAAGTGCTTGGTGTCGGCGTCGTTGACCGCGATGATCGGGAACCCGAGCTTGCCCTCGGCCTCCAGTGCCTTCAGCCGGATGACGCCAGTCGTCGTCTCCTCGGTTCCCCCGTAGACCTCGGAGAGCTGCTCGGGTCGCTCGCCGTGCAGCACCGAGATCACGTCGGCGCCGTCGTCCATCGTGATCTGAGGGTGCTTGTCGACCGCCGCGTTGATGTGGCGGTAGTAGGTGTCGTTGTCCTCACCGTTGATCGCGTGCACCTCGGCCCCGTAGCGATCGACCAGCGCCGCAGCGGTCTCGTCCTGGGTGGAGAGCGGATTCGACGCGCACAGCGCGACGTCGGCGCCGCCGGCCATCAGGGTGCGGACCAGGTTCGCGGTCTCGGTGGTCACGTGCAGGCAGCAGGCCATGCGGATCCCCTCGAGCGGCTTCTCTGACTCGAAGCGCTCGCGAATCTGCGCCAGCACCGGCATCTGCCGATCGGCCCACTCGATGCGCTTCTGGCCCGCGTCGGCGAGCGCGATATCGGCGATGTCGTAGTTGGATGCTGCGGTTGCCAAGAAGAATTCCTTTCGTGAGTTCGAGCCGGGAGGATAAAGAGCGAAGCGGGAAGCCGGTCGCAGCAACGTCGCCGCACTGAACCTATGGGGGGCCCATCCTCTGCTTCAGGGTCTCGATCACGTCGATCGGGGTCGGATCGAGGTTCCGGTGGGCGGCCAGGAACAGCGACACCAGATCACCGAGCATGACCGCGCTCAGCAGCCGCTCGGTGCGGGTATCGCCCTCGACCGCGACCCTCTCCACTTCGGCGGCGGCCGAGGAGACGGACTCGGAGGTCAGCTCGATCCGCCGCCGCTCGCGGGGGTGTTGATCGGAGTCCTCCAGGAAGACGGCGCTGAAGATGCCCTCGGCCTCGGTCCATCCGCAGAGCTCGTTGTGGTCGGCCTCCGGCAGCTCGGCCCAGAAGGCCGGCGCCTTCGCATTCTCGTTGATCTCCGCCTTCCATCGCAGCGCCACCGGCGCGGTGAGATCGGCACCATAGATGACCGGAACCGTCCCATCGAGGCGTGCGGCGATCTCCTGCGCTCGCTCGAGCAGCCCCTCGCGGGAACTCTCGAGGTGCGCCGCCGCAGCGTCGATCTCCGTGTGTATTCGCGGCGCCCCCGCCAGCGCCGTGGCCTCGGCGGCGACCGCGAACATGTAGCCAACCGAGGTCCGCGGTGCGGGGAGAGTGGCCGGTAGTCCGATCACCGGGACCCCGTCGTTCCGCGCCACCTCGGCCAGCCTGCCGCCGGTCGTGGCGACGATGCGTCGCGCGCCGAGCGCGCCGGCTGCGTCCATGCAGGCCAGGGTCTCCTCGGTGTTACCAGAGAAACTCGAGCAGACGACGGTCCACTCGGGGGTCGCCCACGGCGGCAGCTCGTAGCCGCGGATCGTCAGCAGCGCCAGCGTGCAGCGCTCGCCCAGCGCAGCGGCCGCCAGGTCGCCGCCGATCGCCGACCCCCCCATGCCGCAGATCATCACACCAGCTCCCTCGCCCGGCTCCAAACGCGCCGACTCGATCCGCCAGAGCGCGTCGCGCAGATGGTCGGGGAGGGCCAGCACGGCCTCGAGCTGATGCTGGGCGTCGAGCCCGCGCAACCGCTCCAGCGAACTCATGCGGCCACCTTCTCTCCCGCCCCGATCACGCTGCCAGGCGCCACCACCGCGCCGGGGGCAACCTCGACGCCCGCGGCGACGATCGCCCCCTGCACGGTGGCCTTCGCGCCGACCCGGCAGCCCGCATGCAGCACCGAGGACTCCACCGTCGCTCCCGCCCCAATCTCGCATTCGGGCCCTATCGCCACCCGGGGACCGACGACCGCACCGCTGCCGATCCGCGAACCGTCCTCGACCAGCGCTGGGCCCTCGACGCTGGCATCGGCCCCGACATCGACGTCGTCGGCGACCAGGCGGCCTTCAGCGTCGAGGCGGTCGCAAAGTGCCGTCTGAACGCGGCGCTCGAGGATGTCCCAGGTCGCCTGCAGGTAGCGGTCGGGGGTCCCGATGTCCATCCAGTAACCGTCGAGAGGAATGGCGTACAGCCCCTCCGCGATCATGCGCGGGAAAACGTCGCGCTCGATCGAGACCATCTCCCCGTCGGGGATCAGATCGAGCACCGCGTGCTCCAGCACGTACGTTCCCGCGTTGATCTCCCCCGGCCCGGCGCGATCGGGCTTCTCGAGAAACTCCAGCACGGCGCCGTCGTCGCCGCAGCGTACGAGCCCGTAACCGGTCGTGTCCCGGACCGGATAGAGGCCGAGGGTGGCCCTCGATCC
>JALYTG010000055.1 GCA_030854405.1 Chloroflexota bacterium
GTTCGGGCGCGGGCGAAGGAAGAGGAAGCGGAGCTGCTCGGGCGCGATCACCTCCGCGATCCGATGGGCGGCGGCACCGCGCCCCGCCGAGGTCGACATCCGACGCCCACCGATATTGAGGAATTCGTAGGTGACGCGCAGCGGCGGCTCACGCTCGAAAACCTCGCGCGCGATCGCGTCCGACCGGTCACGCGAGCCGCCCGCGGTGGCGAGGTCCTTGCCGCAGGGCTCGATGGTGACGCCGAAGAGGCTCCACTTCGCCGCCCAGTCGACGTTGAAGGGCAGCTTCGCCCGACCGCCGAATGGCGAGACCCAGCCCGAGTTGCCGCAGCCGGTCGCCCAACGGACGAGATCGGCCCGGCACTGGTAGCGCACCCGTTCGCCGTTCCATTCGGTGGCGATGGTGGTGCCCACCCGCCCACAACGCTCGCAGATGACGTGGACCGGGTGCCAGTCATCGGGGTGCCGGACATTCGCCACGCGCGCGTAGATCTCGCGGATCGCCGATGCCCGGTCGAGGGCGGTGCGGATGTATCGGTCGAGATCGCCCGAAGCGTAGATCTCGCTCATCCAGTAGTAGCGGTCAGGATGGATCCCGAGCCTGGCGAAGATGTCGATGAAGAGCCCCGCAAAGTGTCGCGCGTACGAGGGGTGACAGTCACCGGCGGGATCCGGTACGTCGGCCAACGGCACGCCCATGGATCGTTCGATGGCGTCGGGGGTGAGGAGCGCCTGCGCGTCCATTGGGTCGAGGTCGTCGACGCCGTAGAGCATGGTGGTCTCGATCGAGGCGTCGCGCAGCGCGCGGGCCAGGCTATCGAGCACCACCGGTCCGCGCAGGCTGCCGACATGAACGGTGCCCGACGGGGTCTTGCTGTCGTTGAGGATCTGCGGACCGGCAACGGAGGCCGCGATCTCGTCGGCCCAGAACACGAGCGGACTCTCAGTCGATCGAGACGAGCGTGTAGCTGGTCGGACCGGCTGGCGTCGTGACGGCGATCTGCTCGCCCTTCCGGCGGCCCATCAGCGCGGCGCCGACCGGCGACTCGTTGCTGATGCGGCCGTCGCGCGGCGCGGCCTCAGCGGACCCGACGATGGTGAAGGTCTGCTGGCCGTCGTCGCCCTTCAGGGTCACCTTCGAGCCGATCCCGACGCGGTCGCCATTGACGTGCTCGATCACCTCGGCGTTCTTGATCTGCGCCTCGAGCGTTGCTATGCGGCCCTCGAGGAACGACTGCTCCTGCTTGGCATCCTCGTACTCGGCATTCTCGGAGAGGTCGCCGTCGAGCTTGGCGTCGTGAATGCGCTGCGCGACGCGTGGCCGCTCGGAGCCCACCAGGTGGTTGAGCTCCGCCTTGAGCTTTTCCAGCCCTTCGGCCGTGAGGTACACGGGCTTGGTGTTCATGCTCACTCCCCTCCTCACTGTCAGGTCATCCCCTCGGAACGGCACCGTCGCGCGGGGTGTCGCGGCGCTGCACTCGACCTGCGAACCGGTTACAAAAAACGCTCCAGGGCTTCGCCACGTTCGTGGTGGCTCCCCTGAAGCTGGCGCTGAGCGGCGCCGAGGTCGCGCGATTGTAGGCTCGCTCGGGCGGGAAGTCAAAGCCAGATCGGCCCTATCGGCCGCCGATGACGAGCCCCACCACCACCGCCGCAAACACGATCCGATAGATGCTGAAGATCGTCACCGATCGGCGTCGCAGCCAGGCGAGGAGGAAGCCGATCGCGATCGTGCCGGAGAGCGCGGCGACCCCGAAGCCCACACCCATCGCGAGCCATTCGTTCCCAGGATGCGGCTCTGTCAGCAGCTTGCGGGAGCCGTACAGGCCAGCGCCCAGGGTGATCGGTGTGGCGAGCAGGAAGCTGAATCGCGCCGCCGCCTCGCGCGTGAGACCCAGGCCCAGCCCGGCGGTGATCGTCGCTCCGGAGCGGCTGATCCCCGGGAGCAGCGCCAACGCCTGGGAGAGCCCGATGGCCAGCGCGCTCGGCGTGGTCAGCTGCTCCATCTCGCGGTCATGGCTTCCCAGCCGGTCGGCGATCAGCAGGGCGATTGCCCCCAGCACCATGAAGCCCGCGATCGCAAGCCGCGCCGGATCGCTGTCGCCATGGAAGGTCTCCGCGATGACGCCCTCGAAGGCGAAGCCGATCAGGGCCGCCGGAACGGTGGCGGCGACCAGCAGCCAGGCCATCCGGCGCTCGGGGTCCCCGCCGATGCGTCGCTCACGCACGCTTGCGACAATCGCGCCGAGATAGCGGACCCAATCGCGCGCGAAGTAGGCGAGCAGCGCCACCAGCGTTCCGAGGTGCAGGAAGACATCGAATGCGAGGCTCCCGATCAGCCCGTGGCTGTCCCATCCAGCGATCCACGGAGCGAGTGCCAGGTGGGCACTGGAGCTGATCGGAATGAACTCGGTCAATCCCTGCAGGAGCCCGATCAGCGCAGCCTGGATGACGAGTTCCATCTAGCGGATGAAGAGCGGGGCGAGGACCAGGGTGATGGTGGCGAGCAGCTTGACTAGGACGTGGAGCGACGGGCCAGCGGTGTCCTTGAACGGATCCCCCACCGTGTCGCCCACCACGGCGGCCGCGTGCGCCTCCGTCTTCTTGCCGAGCACATTGCCGGCCTCATCGAGCAGGTGGCCCGACTCGATGTACTTCTTGGCGTTATCCCATGCGCCGCCACCGTTGTTGAGCACGGTGGCCAGCATCACCCCGGAGATGGTGCCCACCATGAGCAGGCCGGCGACCGCCTCATGGCCGAGCAGCAGGCCGACGATGATCGGAGTGGCCACCGCGACCGCGCCGGGAAGGATCATTTGCCGGAGCGCGGCGCGGGTCGTGATGTCGACCACCCGTGCGTAGTCCGGTCGCTGCGTGTAATCCATGATGCCGGGCATCTCCCGGAACTGGCGGCGGACCTCGACGATGATCGCCTGCGCGGCGGTTCCGACGGCCCGGATTGCCAGGCTCGAGAAGAAGTAGACCAGCATGGCGCCGATCAGCGCGGCGATGAAGACGCTCACGTTCGACAGGTCGACCGAAGTGAGCAGGGTGCCCGCCGGCCGCGTTCCGGCGGCGATCTGGCGGCTCAGGATCAGGTTCACCTTGTCGATGTAGGCGCTGAACAGCAGGAAGGCGGCGAGGCTGGCGGACGCGATCGCGTAGCCCTTGGTGAGCGCCTTGGTCGTGTTGCCGACCGCGTCCAGGCGATCAGTGATCTCGCGCGCGCTCGCCTCGGCCTTGCTGAACTCGGCGATCCCGCCAGCGTTGTCGGTGATCGGCCCGAACGTGTCCATGGCCAGGATGAAGGCGGTGGTCATCAGCATCCCCATCGTCGCCACCGCGGTACCGAAGATGCCGCCAACATTGTCGCCGTTGGCGTTGACGAGTCCCGCCTGCTCCCCCAGCCAGTGGCTGGCGAAGAGCGCGATGCCGATCGAGATGGCGGTCAGGAACGTGGTCTCGAATCCGACGGCTGTGCCGCTGATGATGTTCGTGGCCGGGCCGGTGCGTGACGCCTCGGCGATCTCGCGCACGGGGCGGAAGGTGCCGGCGGTGTAGTACTGCGTGATGTACACGAATGCGATGCTGGTCAGCAGCCCGACCACTCCCGCGCCGAAGAACCAGATCCAGGCCGGAACCCCGTTCGGCGGCAGATCAGCCCCGGTATTCATCATCACGTAGGTGGTGAAGGCAAGCCCCACGACCGACCCGAGCGTGGTCACCCAGTAGCCACGGTTGAGGATGTTCATCGGGTTCTCATCCTCGCGACCGCGGATGAAGAACATCGCCACGATGGTGGCCAGCAGGCCGAATCCGCGGACCACCAGCGGGAAGAAGATCCAGGCCTCGGGGTGTGGCCAGCCCGAGTTGAGGGCGATGGTGTAGACCGCCACGCCAAGAATCATGGCGCCGATATTCTCGGCGGCGGTCGACTCGAAGAGGTCGGCGCCACGGCCGGCGCAGTCGCCCACGTTGTCGCCGACCAGGTCCGCGACCACCGCGGCGTTGCGCGGGTCATCCTCCGGGATCCCCGCCTCCACCTTGCCAACCAGATCGGCGCCGACGTCGGCCGCCTTGGTGTAGATCCCGCCGCCGAGCTGCGCAAAGAGGGCAACGAAGCTCGCCCCGAAACCGAAGCCGACAATCAGGAACGGCGCCTGATTCGGAACCGTGAAGCCGCCATACGCAGCGAAGATGCCATACACGCCCAGCAGCGAGAGGGCGACCACCAGGAAGCCCGACACGGCGCCGCCACGAAGCGCCACCTGTACGGCGCGGACCAGGCTGCTGCGTGCCGCCGCCGCAGTGCGCAGGTTGGCACGCACGCTGATGAACATGCCGATGATGCCCGACGCCATGGAGCAGGTGGCGCCGACCAGGAAGGCAACTCCCGTTCGGATTCCCAGCTCGCCGCCATAGATGTCCGTATCGGCGACCTGCTTGCCCTCCACGATGGCGATCACGGCCCCGATCACCAGCGCCCCGCCGAGCGCGAGGAGGCCGATCGTGACGTACTGACGACGGATGAAGGCGACCGCCCCCTCGTAGATCGTGTCGGCGATCTCCTGCATGGCGGGCGTGCCGGTATCAGCCCGCAGGACGTCCCAGGCCATGTAGAGGGCGAAGCCGATGGCGGCCACGCCGGCGATCGGGATCACCCAGGTGATGGGGAGCATGGATCCTCCGCAAGTGGGATTGCCACCCAGACCGATGCAGCCTCAAGCCGGCGCAATCGTCTCACGGGCAGCGCTTGACGCATGGGAAGCGCCGGCGGCAAGGCGCGGCGCGCGGCCACCAGCGGCGCGCGGATTCTAGCGCCGCGCGAACTCCGAGGTCAATTCAGGGAAGCCAGCGAGGGGCGCTTCCATCAGACGCGCGCAGATCGGCGCGAGCGTTAGAGCCGTCGACGCGCAGCAGCCAGATTCCTCGCGCAGTGAGACCACCCTGCGGGGCGGCGCGCGTCACGAGGAGCTCGTTGGGCTCCGGGGTGAAGGCGACCGATGAGACTTGCATCGCCGGCTCGATGGCCAGCGCTGCACTGGCGCTTTCTGCGGTCGCGGCCAGACAGAGCTGCCCCCACGCCCCGTGGCTCGCCACGTCCAGGCGCAGGTAGGCGACGCGGCCGTTGGTTTCGACGGCGGGCTGTGTCGCTCCCGGGCCGAGCTTCGTCTCGGTGAGCCGATCATCGCCGCGCGTCAGGCGGACGACGCGGAGGGCGCTCAGCTCCTCGCGATGCAGGTCAAGCGCGGCCGCATCGAGCGGGGGCACGGCCGCCTCCGCCGACGCGGGCAGCGGGCCGTCGGCATCGAGGCCGCTGACCAGGATCCCCGATGAGTCGGGCAGCCAGGCCGGCGGCGAGACGGCGGCAAAGGCGATGCCGGTCAGGTGGCCGCCGGCGAGCTCCAGTATTCCGACCCGGCCGGCATCGTCAACGAAGGCGAGGGCCGTGCTGTCGGGCGAGTAGCGCGGCGCGCGGACAAGCGGCTCAGCCGCCGGCGGAGTCGGTGTTGGCACCGAGCTGGCCTCGGGCCCGGGGGGGACGGCGATGCGCTGCGGATCGCCGCCGTCGGATGAGCGGGTCCAGATGCCGAGCGCTGATCCGGTCGCCTGGTCGGCGCGGCCGAAGGCGATGCGCCGACCGTCCGGTGAGTAGGTCGGATCGAACTCCAGCGTCCGGTCCTCGGTCAAGATGCGCCGATGCGATCCGTCGGCGTTGTACAGCACCAGGCGAGCCCCGTCGCCGACCACGAAGGAACGGCCGTCCGGCGCGACGGCATAGCTGATGACGGCCGACAGCTCGGCTGAGAGCTGCCGCGGGTTGCTGCCATCGGGGTTGGTGGCCCAGAGGTTGGCGACCCCCGACCGGGAAGAGAGGAAGACAATCTGATTCCCCAACGTGGCTGGCGGTGAGCCGGTCGTGAAGGTCCAGCGCAGCTCGGCGCCGGTGGCCGAGCCGTCCGCCGCGCGAAGGCCCGCGGCGAGGTTCACCTCGAAAGTGGTGTTCGGTGGCAAGGGCGTCGCCGGGGTGAAGCGCACGATGCTGGCGGCGTCGCTCCCGCCCAGCGCGGCGGCTCCCTCCGGTGCGACCACCTGCAGGGAGCCGCCCACGTCAGGCGTAATGGTGAGCAGGTCGGAGCTCAGGCTGTCCGGATCGATCGGACGGTCGAAGAAGATCGCGATCGGCGTGCCGAGTCCGATTCCCTGGGCTCCAGCCGCCGGAACCAGGCCGACGGTCTCCGGTCCTGAGGCGAGAGTCGTGAAGGCAAAGCGGAAGGCGCTCGCCAGCCGCGTGCCCGTCTGGTCCGCGGCCCCGGCGCGAAGCGTGACCTGGTAGCGCTGGTCCGGATCGAGCGACTGGCTCGGAATGATCTCCAGCGCCTCGCCGCTCCACCGCAGCTGGTGATCGATGGCCGGGTCGATCTGAAGCGACTGCTCGACCGATCCTGTATCCATCAGGGTCGAGAAGGTGAGGGTCACGTGCGCGTTCAGCGCCACCTGCTGGTCGCCGTCGGCAGGAACGGTGGCGACCACCGTGGGCCTGCCGACGGTCCGAAAAGCGAACGGCGTACTGGCCTGGGTCATCCGATTGCCGGCACGGTCGGCGGTGCCGGGCGCCAGCGAAACCTTGAGGTCGGTCTTCAGCGGGAGCGTCCCACGGGGTGTGAAGACCATTGTGGTGCCGCTCCAGCTGAAGCTGCCGGGAATGGCAGGTTGGATCGTAAAGGCGGCCTGCGCACTCGCGCGGTCGACGGGCTCGGAGAAGATAACCTCCAGGCTGCTGGTCGTGAGCGCGGTCGTGTCGTCGCCGGCGAGGTGCTGGCTCAGACGATATCCGCTGACCTGGGGAGCGCGCCCATCGACCGTGCTGGCGTAGTACAGCACGACCGCAAGAACGGCGACTCCCACCGCGATCACCGCGAGGGAACGTAAGCCGACGTGACGCAAGTTGGCTGATCGCTACCGATGACGCAGGCGCGCAGGGAGTATCTGCAGCTCGTCGCGGTACTTGGCGACCGTGCGCCGCGCCAGCGCTATGCCGTCGCCGGCAAGCAGGTCGGCGATCTCCTGATCCGAGTACCGGCGCTCCCCGTCCTCCGCCTCGATCATCTTGCGGATCTGGTCCTTGATGCCAAGCGAAGCGGTGAAGAAGTGGCTGAAGGGGACCACCTCGCCGGCCGGAATCATCACGTACTTGTCGGCGGTGGCCCGGCTCACCGTCGACTCGTGCATACCGATCACCTCGCCCACCTGGGCCCGGGTCAGCGGCACGAGGTGCTGAACCCCGTGCAGCAGGTAGTCGCGCTGCCGCTCGCAGAGGCAGTCCGCGATTCGCTGGATGGTGGCCCGCCGGCGGTTGATGTTGTCGATGAAGAACTTCGCGCGCCCGACGTACTCGCGCACGTGCTGCTTCTCGGCCTCGGTCGTCTCACTGCTGCGCAGCTTGGCCGAGAGGCTCGAGTAGATGGGGGCCACGCGCAGGCTGAAGCGCCGCGATTCGACCACCTCGACGACCAGCTCGGCGTCGACCACGCGGATCAGGACGTCGGGTCGGATGATGGCCCGCGACGAGTCGCCGCTCACGGCGGCGGTGAAGGCCGATGCCGGATACGGGTTGAGGTTCGCCTTCACGAATTCCCAGGTGCCGATCACCTCGTCCGGGTGGACACCCAACGCCGTTGCCACTTCGCGGAAGCGCCGCTCCCCGAGCGAGTGGAGATGCTCGCCGATCACCGCCTCAGCGATGCGTGGCACAACCGCGTCGCCGGTCTCGCGAAGATGAGCGACCTGCGCCAGCAGGCTCTCGACGATCGATCGTGAGCCGATTCCGATCGGCTCCAGCGTGCGCATGGCCGCCAGCACTTGCTCCACGGCGTCGTCGTCGACGCCGGTGGCGGCGCGGATCTCCCCGTTGCCCGCCGTCAGGAAGCCACTGTCGTCGAGCGCGCCGACGACGTAGTCAGCGACCGGATGCAGATCCCCGGGCAGGAGCGCATAGAGGTTCCAGGTGAGGTGCTCCTCGAGCGTGAACTCTGCCTCGGCGCGGGCGATGGGATCGAACTCGTCCTCCTCGTCCCGCAGGCGGGTCGGGGCGTCGGCCGGCAGCTCGTCGGCCCCTGTGCCGAGCTGGTCCTCGGTGATCCGGCGTGGCATGCATTCGGTGCAGTAGTTGCCGACCACCGCGTTGCCGCAGATCGGGCAGGTGGTAGTCTCGAGCATCTCGAGCGCGGGGTTCTCGTCAAGCTCCTGGCTGATCGCCTCCTGCAGCTCGACGGAGCTCATCTGCAGGATGTAGTTGGCTGCGATCTGCTTCGGGGTGACCTTGACCTGCAGGGTCTGCTGCAGCTGCTGGCGGAGCTCGACCGACATGACACCTCGACGTGATCACCGCCCCCAAACCGGGGGCCTCGGATTATACGGTCGCGGGCGGCGCACTCGATTCGACGCCACCCGATGGCGGCCCTACGCAAGCGGCGCGCCAGCCGAGCTGTTCAAACGACGAAGGACCGGCATTCCACCGGTGAAGGTCACGATGCTGTAACCACCGGGATCCTGGATGACCCGGCGGCGATACTCGCGCATCGGCCAGCCCATGAGCGCACAGAGACGCAGCCGGTTCACGTGGTTATGGGCAACCACGATCGCGCAGCGCGAGCGCTCGTCGGAAAGCCATCCCTCGATGGGAGTCAGCACTGCGAACGCCCGCGCGGCCACGTCCGCGCCGCTCTCTCCATCCGGGCACCGGGTCAAATAGGGATCCTCCTCCCAGGCCTTTCGCAGCGCCGGATCACGGAGCATGCATTCCTCCGGGGTGAGCCCCTCCCAGCTCCCATAGTCAATCTCCAGCAGCCCTGGCTCGACCTCCATCGCCAGTTCCGATCGCTCGAGCGCTACGGCGATCTGCGCTGCCGTCTGTCGGCAGCGGAGCGCTGTGCTGGCGACGAGCCGCAGCTCATCGTGCGGTAGCTCGCCCAGCTCGGCGGCGACCGCGACGCCCAATCGTTCGGCCAGGCTCACGCCGGCGTCCGAGAGTGACGGATCGCTTGCCTGGCCCAGGCTCCGACCGGCGGCACTTGCCGCGGTCGCGGAGTGACGCACGAGGAAGAGGCTGCCCACGCCGGGAGTGTATCGGTATCGGCCCCCTGCGCCCCTCGACGCCCGGTCGACACACCATCGGCACGCGCAGGCGCTATGCTCAGCGGCGCCTGCCGATCCCCTCGTCCACGGAGCGCCGATGACCTACCTGTCCGACGACCCGGCTACCACCGGTGCGCCCCGCGACGAGCCACGCCGGCCGCGCCGTGCCCTGGGCTGCGCCTTCGAGGTGGTCGAGACCCTGGTCCTCACCCTGGTCATCTACCTGCTCATCCACAACTTCATCGCACAGCCGTTTGAGGTCGAGCAGAGCTCGATGGTGCCCACCATCGAGCCACACGAGTACATCCTGATCGACAAGATCAGCCCGCGCTTCAACCACTACGACTATGGCGACGTGGTCGTCTTTCAGCCGCCGGCCGGCTTCGAGCAGGGTGGGGTGCCGTTCATTAAGCGCGTGATCGGGCTGCCGGGCGACACGATCAGCCTCTTGAACGGTCGCGTCTACGTGGCGCAGGGGAGCCGCGGCCCGGTGATGCTCGACGAGCCGTACGTGGCCCGGGACCTGGACGGCACTGCACAGCCGACCACGTGCCAGCGTCCTGACTGCCCGCCTTCCTGGACCGTACCCCAGGGGAAGTATTTCGTGATGGGCGACAACCGCAGCGTGAGCCAGGACTCGCGCGTCTTCGGCCCGATTGGCGAGGAGACGATCATCGGCCGTGCGTGGCTGCGTTACTTTCCGCTGGACCGGATCGGGCTGATGCAGCGTCCCGACTACGCGACCCTCCAGCGCCGCGCGGCGGCGCGGCCGTCCGCACCGGCCTACCGCTTCGGCGGGTCCTCGGCCACGATCCAGGCGTCGATCGCCCGTTCGTAATCGGCCTGTGCGTCTGCGCCGAACCAGAGCGCAAGCTCGCTCCGCGCGGTTTCCGGCGCATCCGAGGCGTGAATCAGGTTCCGCAGCCCGCTGATGCCCAGGTCGCCGCGGATGGTTCCGGGCTCCGCCTCGTTCGGCATCGTCCCGCCGACCATGCGGCGTACGACCGCGATCGCGTCGGGCCCCTCGAGGGCCAGGGCGGCCACGGGCCCGGACGTGATGAACTCGATCAGCCCGCGGTGAAAGAACTTACCAGCGTGGACGGCGTAGTGGCGCTCCGCAAGCTCATTCGGCACCTCGACGAAGCGCATACCAACGACCTTCAGGCCCTTGCGCTCGAAGCGGGTGAGGATCTCTCCGATCAGCCCGCGCTGGACGCCGTCGGGCTTGACCAGGACCAGCGTGCGCTCCACTGACAGCTTCGGGCTCCTTCTCTGTTCATGGGCCGATGCCGCCTGCGGCAGTGGACCCAGGATCGGCTTAGGCTCGCGCGGCGCGGTCATAGGCGGCGGACGCTTCGGCCTCGCGTCCGGCGGCCCGCAAGAGGTCGCCGTAGAGTAGCAGACGCTCCGCCGCCGGCCGCTTTCCGAGGGTTGGTCGGAACAGCCTCAACCCGCGGCCGCCGAGCGCGGGGTCGAGGCGCAGGGCAATGCCCAGCTCGGCGTCCCCGCCGGCAAGATCCCCGGAGCCATACGCGGTTCGGGCCGCCTCCAGCCGAGCCCGCGCCGCTCCGCTGCGCTCTGCCGTTGGCCCCTCATCGGTCGGCACCGAGACCGGACCTGCGGTGCTCCACGGCGGGCGCACCTCGTGCGGCTCCGCCGGACGCAGCGCGGAGGGGAGGGGCCAGGAGATCCGGCTCGGGGTGCCGGCCCGCAGCTGCCAGGCGTCGTCCACCCCGATCGCGTCGATGACGCGCTCCATCAACCCCGCGGCTCGGTCGGGGTCGCCCGAAGCCGCCGCCGCCTCGGCCTCAATCAGCATCACGATCGGACGGCGAAGCTCGAGGCTGCCGCTCGTGATCGGATCCAGGGCCGCACCGGCGGCGATCGGCCGCTGCTGGCGCCACAGCGCCTCGGCGAGCAGCGAGCGCGCAGCGTCGAGCTCGTCGGCCACCGGGCCGCCATCCGCCTCGAGGCGGGCGATACGGCGACGCAAGGTGGCCTCGGCCAGCGAGGCCAGCCCGGAGTCGACCTGAGCCCGCGCCAGGGCCAGCTCCCCCGTGACCACGTCGACCAGCTGCAGGTCGTCAGTGCCCATGTCGTCGGCGCTCATGCTGCCAGCAGACGTTCGAATCTGCGGGCCCCCCGGAACGGACCGAGCACCGCGAGCCGAGCCTCGCTCGGGCTGACGAAGCGGCGCGCGACCCGCAGCAGGTCCTCGGCGGTGATCGCCGCGAACCGCTCGATCACCTCATCGAGCGTCAAGATCCGTGGCAGCAGGGTCTCGCCGGTCCCCAGCCAGCCCGCTACCGCCCCGCTCTCCTCCATCCGCAGCTCCAGCCTGCCCCGGGTGTAGGCGCGGGCGCGATCCAGCTCGGCCGGGCTGACCGGCTCCTGCACGACTCGCTCGAGCTGCTCGAGGATCGCGGCGACGACCTTGTCCGATTGCTCGGGGTCGAAGCCCGCGTGGACACCAAACGTGCCGCAGTCGGCATACGTCGACGAGAAGGTCGAGACGTCGTAGGCCAGGGAGCGGCGCTCCCGGAGCTCCAGGAAGAGACGACTGCTCATCCCGTCGCCGAGCACCGCGCCGAGCAGGTCGAGCGCCCAGCGGTCCGGATCTGCGCGCGAGACGCCAGGCATGCCCACGCACAGGTTCGCCTGGCCCAGCTTG
>JALYTG010000002.1:0-4775 GCA_030854405.1 Chloroflexota bacterium
CCCCGGCCCACCCCGCCTGGTCCGCGCGCATTACCATTTGGGTATGTGGACAGGACTGACGAAGGCTTGGACCGCTGCCGACGCGAACCTGCCCGAAGGCTGGGAACTGCGCGGAGTGGCGAAAGGGCCTCGAACCCACGATCCGGAGATTGCATCACGCGAATGGTGCGCCTGGGCGAAGCCTGCACCGGGCAACGAACGCGATCATCAGCCGCAGATCGTGGAGGGGCGAGCAGACTCACCGCAACAGGCGGTCAACGCGCTGGCGCAGAACCTACGCACCCTGCGGCGAGACGAGGCCGAACGAGCCGGATAGATTGCGGCGGCGTAGCATGAGGAAAGGCGGTCCGCCCATCTTCCCCCGTGGAGCGGACCGCTTTTCAATGCCGGCACGCAGCCGTCGTGCCAGCCGGCGGTAACATCGCCCGCGTGACAGAGTCACCGGTCGTCGGTGCCTGGGTTCTCAGCAGTGGTTACGGCCGTGTCTACCACCGGGTGGCGGGCTACAGCGTCGACGAGAGCCGCTGGGTTCGCCTCTCCCTGGCCTGCGGGAAGCGCGTCGACCCTGACGGGGTCTGGCCGGTGGCGTGGCACGATGCACAAGACGCGCGGCCGATGGACAAGGCCGACTGGGAGCCGAAGGACGACCGGAAGTGTCAGCGCTGCAGCTCCAGCGATCGGCTGGCGCCGTTCCAGTTCCGAGCTGATGCGGACCAGGCAGCCGCCGACCTCACCGAGGCGGAGCGGGAACGGCGTGCACAGAGCGGGATGCTGGGTTGGCTGAACCGCACCCTAGGGTTGCTGCCTGCGCCGCTCGGAACGATTGTCGGCGTCGGCCTGCTGATCCTGGCGTCGGCGGCCATCGGGGCAGCGATCTCAGGCATTCTCAATCTGTTCGAGATCCATCTGGGACCGCTCCCGAGCGAGTGCCTCGAGTCGAAATGGGCTTGCTGACCGGTCGAGGTCAGCTGACCACCAATCTTGACCACCACGGCGCTGGACCGGGGCGGACAGATTGACACGCGGAGCCCCTGCGCCGAGCCCTTCTGAGCACGAATCGGCACGTGGTGGACCCCCGCGGACATCGCCCTGCCGAACTCAAACACCGATGAGGGCAACCTCGTGTGGGTTCAACTCCCACCTCCGGCACCATTCTGTTCGGTCGTCTCGGTTAACCGTGGTCGCCCTGTCGATGGGTTCCGCGTGCTCCCAGCGCCCATCGGGCGGGGCAGCATAGAAGCGGTACACCGCCTCCGCCGGAACCCACGTCGAAGGAGTGGCTCGTCCTCATCGGCGGATGGTAGACGCCGGCGGTTGGCCTGGAGCTGGGTCGCAGGGAGTCGCTAGTCTGAGCGCATGAGCTCGTTCCTGCCGTTTGAGATCGATTTCCTCACGGCGGGAGCGCGATAGCGCGGCGAGTGACCTAGCAGCCGGCGGCCTCGGTGCTCAGGTTGGAGGAAGCGTGAGCACCCACCAGAAGCCGACGGCCTGCGGGACAACCACTGCCAGCACCGCGACGATCAGCATCGCCACCGCGATGCGATTGCGGCCCAGAATCCCGGCCGCCGCAGCACCTGTCGCCGCGGGGAGCAGGATGAAAGGCGAGATGATGGTGAGCGCCGAGCTGAGGTCGCCCAGCAGGCTATCCATGTCACACATCGTAGCCATCGCGGCGCTGCGATGAACGTCTACGGCCTGACCATGAACGTCCCGACGATTTTGACAAGGAATGTGCCATCGCTCCCTAGGTGCACCGCCGGGATCCTGGTCGTTGCCTTGGGGATCACAGGTTTGACATCATGCGGCGCCGCCGGGCCGGACTCTGTCCTTGTCGAGATTCGCAACGTGTCCCCTGGGCCGGTGACCGTCGAAATCACTGCGCCACCATCGGGGACGCAGCGGCATACGATCCAGGCGTGGCAGCCCGGCAGGTGCTTCGCGCGTTTGGCCTACGACCCCGGGCATGTTGAGATCCGCGTCTCTGGCTCGAACATCGCTATCGAGCGGGTCTACTCCATGACGACCCCAGATCAGGTGACGTCGCCCATCGAGGTTGGGGTCCAGATCCTCGCCGACGGCCAGGTTCAATTCGGTGGCAAGTTCCCGCCAGACACTCTGCCGTGCGAGGGCGGCGGCTACTGACCCTGCTCGGTCAGTAGTCTCCATGCGGGAGAAAACAGGAGTAGACAGGTCGTTCATCGGTCAGCAGACCTCAGGACGCTGAACGTTGGGCTTGACCGAATGATTCAGTTTGTGATAATCATATGCGCATTCCCAACCATTACCTGAAGCGCAAGGAGACCGATGACCGCAGTGCAGGCGGGCTCACTGAGCGACGAGATCATGGCCGAGCTGGCCCCCTTCATGGCATACCAGCGACACAAGTGGGCCGCGCAATGCCAGGCCTACGGGCTGTCGATGGCGCACTTTCAGATTCTCGCCATTCTCGAAACCGATGGGCCGACGTCCATGTCTCGCCTTGCCGACCAGCTTGGCGTCGCCGACCCCAACCTGACCGGGATCATCGGCCGCATGGAGGAGCGAAGGGTCGTCGAGCGGGTACACGACAAGGAGGATCGCCGGGTGGTCCTCGCCCGCCTGACCGATTCGGGTCGCGACGTTCTGAAGCAGGTCGAGGACACGCGCCTCGCCCACATGCGGCAGCTGGTAGGCATCCTTACCGCCGAGGAGCAGCAGACCGTGCTGAGCGCGCTCAAGACCCTGACCCTGGCGCACGCGCGGGCGCACGAAGCGGCTGAGCATCCAGATCTATCCCATTCCAGCGCCCACGAGGAGCTTCTGCAGGCATGACCATTCGGCAAGTACAGGCCACCATGGAGGCGCCGCCGAACGACGCGCCGGTTCAGGTCAGCAACCGCGCTCGGATCGAGATCCTGATCGCCGTCCTGCTCGGCCTCTTCCTCTCCGCCCTCGACCAGACGATCGTGGGGCCAATCCTCCCCCGGATCGTCTCCGAGCTGCACGGGGTCGACTACTACACCTGGGTCGTTACGGCCTACCTGTTGACGAGCACCGTCACCGTGCCAATCTACGGCAAGCTCTCCGACCTGTTCGGTCGCAGGCCAATGCTCATGATCGGGATCGGTCTCTTCCTGTTCGGCTCGGCACTCTCCGGCCTGAGCCAGACGATGTGGCAGCTGATCGCCTTCCGGGCGATCCAGGGCCTCGGCGCCGGCGCCCTCTTCCCGATCAGCCTGGCCGTGATCGGCGACCTATTCACGCCACGGGAGCGCGGCAAGTACCAGGGCCTGTTCGGTGCGGTCTTCGGGATCGCCTTCCTGGTCGGCCCGGGTCTGGGTGGCACGATCACCGACAGCTTCAGCTGGCACTGGGTCTTCTACGTCAACTTGCCGATCGGGCTGATCGCGCTGGCCGTCATCTGGCGGCTGCTGCCCACCGTCCGCCGGCCGGGCGCGACGCGAAACATCGACTACGCCGGCGTGGCGACCTTCGCGGCCGCCATCGTCCCAATCCTGGTTGGACTGACCAACGCCGAGAACGGCGACTGGGGATCGCTGGGCGTCTGGGGCCTGTTGCTGCTGGGCGCCGCATTCCTTGCGCTCTTCGTGTGGGTTGAGTCGCGCGCTAAGGAGCCGATGATCCCGCTCCACCTCTTCAAGATCCGCACCTTCGCGATCTCCATGATCGCCGTCTTCACCGCGATGTTCGGCTTCTTTGGCGCGGTCGTCTTTCTGCCGCTCTGGTACCAGGTCGTGCAGGGTGCCAGCGCAACGGAGTCCGGCTACAAGCTGCTGCCCTTCCTGTTCGGGCTGATCCTCAGTTCGGTGGTCAGCGGGCAGGTGGTCAGCCGCACCGGCCACTACAAGTGGCTGGCGGCGGGCGCCCTGACACTGGCCACGCTGGGCGTGGCGCTGATGACGAACCTCCGGGCCGATACGCCCGACCTGACGCTGTGGCTGTGGATGTTCCTTGCCGGCGTGGGGATCGGGCCGTCGATGGCGGTCTTCACGATCATCGTCCAGAATGCCGTGCCGTTCTCCGAGCTGGGTGCCGCAACGAGCGACCTGACCCTCTTCCGCCAGATTGGTGGCACCGTGGGCCTGACACTCGCCTTCACCCTCTTCCGGAACTTCCTTTCCTGGGACGCGATCCGGACGCAGCTTCTCAACGCGGGGGCTCCGGCGCAGTTCGTGCCGGTCTCCGCTCCTGCGGGCTTCGACACTGGGCAGCTGACGAACGTGGGCGGAGGGGGTCCATCCTTCCTGGACAAGATCCCGCCGGCGTACCAGCAGACCTTCCTCGATGGCTTCCATCGGGCCTTCAGCATTGCGCTGGCGAACAGCATGTGGCTTGGGGTCGGTGCGCTGGCGGTGGCCGTGATCAGCGTGTCACTCCTGCGCGAGCAGCCGTTGCGGCATCACTTCGGCGCGGCGGAGGCTGAGCCGGTGGAGGAGGAGGCCGCCCACCCTGGATCGAAAGAGCTCGCGCCAGGTCTCGACTAGGCGAGTAATGCGTTATGGCGCTAGAGCTCTCCGAGGTGGGGTACCGGACCTGGCCCCTACTGCTTCGGCAAGTCCGTAGGCAGGCTCCGGTCATCACCGAGTTCGTCGCCATGGCGGTGCACGATCTTCCACTCGCCGTTCTCGCGGCGGTAGACGTTCGTGACGCGGAGTGTACGGCTCGACCGGGCCGCCGTCCATGGCGGTCGCGGCGAGGAAATCGTCGAGTTCACTCATTGAGGCTCGTCTCCCTAGCGCACCGGGTACGGACCGCCGAAACAGATGTGCCGGCCC
>JALYTG010000002.1:4785-10978 GCA_030854405.1 Chloroflexota bacterium
CCTTCCGGGCCGGCACATCTGCTCAAGGAGCGAGTGAGCTATACGGGACCGGGACCGCGGAGGGTCTCCGGCGGCTCTTCGCTCGGTGCGGAACCCGAGTCGCGGTCGCTCGCCGAAGCGATCGACGCCTGCTTCGCCGCTTCGGTGTCGCTCGCGGTGCCCTTGGCACCGTCACTCCGATCGCTCGCTGAGGCGATCGACTGCTGCCACGCCGCTTCGGTGGAACCCACGCGGTCGCTCGCTGCGGCGATCGACTCCTGCTTTGCCGCTTCGGCGGCTCCCGAGGTGCCCGCGCGATCGCTGGCCGCGGCCACCGACTGCTGGAACGCTGCCTCATCACCCGCCGCCGCCGCGGTGCCCTGCCGCGCCGCCGTGGCAGCGGAAGCCTCCTGCCACGCCTGGTTGGCCTCTGCCGATGTCGCGCCCGCGGTGCCCTGCCGCGCCGCCGTGGCAGCGGAAGCCTCCTGCCACCCCTGGTTCGCTTGCTGCGCGGCCAGCTGGGCTGCGCCCTGCCGCTGGGCTTCTGCCAGCGAAGCGTTCTTCCACGCCTGGGTCTGGGCCGTAGTGCTGCCCGACTGGACGGCGCTTCCGGCGGGGAGATGCCCGAGCTGTGTGCCGATTCCGGCGCTGATTGCCAGGGTACCGACCAGGACGCCGCTCACGATGAGCTTGCGTCGGAAGGCATCGGCCTCTTCGGCCGTTGGAAAGTGCAGGCTGATCGCGTGACCTTCGGTGTCATCCTCGTCGGTCGCGACGCGAACCTCCACGGACAGCGCCGTGTCGGCGTGCCCCTGAGTGTCGGCGTCATCGGCCTGGAGGACCCGAATGCGCTTCGGAGCCGCATCCGAAGCGACCTCCTGAAGCCAATGGTCGTCGGCCATCGCGCCTGCGGTGTTGTCCCCGAACTGGAGGGTATAGGTCTTGTCGGCCATCGAAAAAACTCCTTGGGCTATTACGCCGCCCCTCCGGTCCCGCGCCGCGGTGACGGTGCTCCGACAGTAACCCTACGCCCGCAACGCAAGCGAGCCAGCACGCGACCTTCCAACTGTCCGATTGACGACACGGAATTACGAGGTTGACGGCCCGCTCGACAGCTCGGTCGCCATCTCCGCGAAAGCGCGCGTGTGGAGAGCGACCTGGAGCTCGGTCGTCGCCGGCGACATGAGCGCCATGTTATGAAACGGCGTCAGCAGGATGCCCCGATTCAGCGCATACAGGTGCGTGAAGCGTTGCAGCGAGAAGTCGTCCATCTCGGCCGCCTGGCTGCCGTTGTGCGGCCGATCCGGACCGAACAGGTACTCGGCGCGACACCCGAGCCGGGTGACATGCCATGGGAGGCCGGCTGAGCGAATGCCGTGATCGACACCCTCGGTCCAGGCTTCAGCGAGAGGGAGCATCCGTGCGTACGCGGCATCGGTCAGCACCTCCGACAGGGTCGCTCGCATGGCCGCCATCGAGAGCGCGTTGCCGGCCAGGGTGCCGCCGATTCCACCGACATCGCACAGCTCGAGCTCGATACGAATGCTGCTCGCCAGTTTCTCGGTAAGGCCGTACGTCGCCGCGGGGATGCCGCCGGCGATCGGCTTGCCGATGACGAAGATGTCCGGCTCGAGCCCCGCCTCGCGGGTGTAGCCGCCGGGGCCGGCACAGATGGTGTGCGTCTCGTCGATGATCAGCAGGCTTCCGTGGCGGCGGGTGAGGTCCCGCAGCGCGACGTGATAGCCGGGATCAGGGTGAATGATGCCGATATTCGTCATCACCGGCTCGGCGAGTACGGCGGCAACGTCGCCGTGGCTCAGCGCGGACTCGAGAGCGTCCACGTCATTGAACTCGACCACCCGCGTCGTGACGGCGGGATCGACGGGCGGACCGATATTGCCTGGGCGCGGCCCGCTGCTCCCGTCGGGCTGGAGGGTGATGAACGTCTCGTCGACAGTGCCGTGGTAGCAGCCGTTGAAGACGAGGATCTTCGGTCGGCCGGTTGCCATGCGCGTCAGCCGGATCGCGAACCGGTTGGCGTCCGTCGCAGTCAGCGCGAACTGCCAGTACGGGAGACCGAAGCGGCGCGTGAGCTCCTCCCCTACCCAGATGCTGTCCTCGGTCGGCAGCATGAGCGTGAGGCCACGCTTGGCCTGCTTGTCGATGGCACGCAGTGTAGCCGGTGGGGCATGACCCGTCATCGCGCCGGTATCACCCAGGCAGAGGTCGACGAGCTCCACGCCGTCCGAGCACCGAAAGCGCGCGCCAGAGGCCTCCGCAACGTAGACCGGGAACGCGCCCGGCCACTTGCTCATCCAGTTCATCGGTACGCCGCCGTAAAGCGAGTGTTGGGCGCGGGCGAAGAGGGCACGACAGCGTGGGTGCGCGGTGGCGAGGGTCGCCTCCTCGCGAAGCATCAGCTCCTCGAGCTGGGCCTGGTCGATCTGGTTCGCCGCGCGGCTGTCTCGCGGTTCGGCACTCATGCCCCAGATATTACAAACGAAGGGGAGGTGGCCTAGCGAGCGACCTGGACGCGGGAGCGGGCGGTGGGAGCGCGCCGGGCCGCTTCGCGGCTCGCCCACCAGACCCGGAGCACGGCCTCGAGCTGGCGCAGACGACCGGCGATGCGGCGGCGGGTCTGCACGCGCCGGCGGACGAGGAGGCTGTACGCGACCGTCCCGACGATCAGGCCGGCCAGCACCACGAGCGATTCGAGCTCCGAAGAAGGCATGCCGTGATTGTCGCCGCCGGCGTCGCGAGCGGCATGAGCCGATAGTGCCAACCCTGATTCGCCAATCGGCCGAATGCGACATGCCCGAGGCGCCATCGGCTAGTATCGCGGGCGGTCGGCCCGTTGCGGGGTCGGCCACCGGCCGTCGGCGTTCTCACCGCCGGCGGCCACCCACAGCGCCGTCGCAGGAGGACCAGCCAGGCCGATGACGGGCGAGACGGTGGAGTGTTTCAACTGCGGGCACGCCAACCCAGCGTGGGCGCAGGTCTGTCGAAACTGCGGGGTGCCCCTCCGTCCGGGAGTCGCGCGCACCGCTCCGAGCGGCCGCTTTCCGACCGATCGCGACTCGCTGATCTCGCTCATCGCCGCATTCGGCGCCATCGTCGCCGCCGTGGTGTTCGGGCTCTTCCTGGCGAACCTCAGTCCCTCCACGCCAACGATCGGCCACGGCTCCGCGAGCGCCAGCGGCACCGGCGCACCGGCGTCGACGTTCGCTCCTGAGCCGAGCCCGGTGGCCGCGGCGACGCCAACTCCCAAGCCGACCCCGGTTCCACTCTCCGGCACGCTGGCGTTCGGGACCGGCGTGGATGGCTCCGGCAACCTGATCGGCAAGACCGACACCTTCGCCCCGGGGGGCACGTTCGCGCACCTGGTCACCAATTCCGCCGCCTTCGGGATAAACCGGATCGGTGAGCGGGTCGTCAAGATTGCAGCAGACGGGAAGGAGACGCAGGTCGTCGACCCTGCCAACAACACCATCGGCGTCAGCCCCAGCGCCAAACAGGCCGCCATCGGACCGATCGCGACCGACAGACTGCGTAGCGCACTCGGCGGGCCCGGGAAGTTCCGGATGGAGGTCTACCTGGGCAAGAAGAAGATCGCGCAGGGCGCCTTCACGCTGACCGGCGGCTGATCTCTTCCCAGGCTGCGGCATAGAGGTCGGCGCGGATCGGCAGGTACCCGGGGTAGTCCCGCCTTGCCCGGTCGACGACCCCTGACTCGACCGTGACCACCCCAAGGGTTTCGGTGGTCTCCAGCAGCACATTCCCCTTCGGATCGACCGCGATCGACGGGCCACCGATCAGGACGCCGCTCTCGGGATGCGGCCGGTTGACGGAGATCACGTAGACAGAGCTGGTGAGCGCGATCGCCCGGAAGACCACTTTCCAGCGCGGATAGGTGCGCTCCTCACTGGCGCGCGGGGCGAGGATCGCCTGCGCACCCTGCGCGCCGAGCAGGTGCGAGCCCTCCGGCCGGTTGATGTCGGAGCAGATCTGCACGCCGACCGGCAGCCCGAACGCATCGATCCTGCGCGGGGCATCGGTCCCGGGCTCATAGTGGCTCGTTTCCCAGAAGCCCGGCTCCTCCGGCAGGTGCACCTTCTCGTAGGTCGCCACCAGCGCCCCCAACCGATCGAAGACCAGGGCGCGGTTCGTTCGCCGTCCGTTCGGCGCCCGATGGATGATCCCTCCCACCAGGCCGATGCCAGCTCCCCGTGCCGCCTCCGCCTGCACGCGGGCCCGCGGCCCTTCCGGACCCTCAGCGTCGTCGGCCACGGCCACCTTCGTGGCGGGTCGCCACGGGTTGAGCGGGATCTCCGGCAGGACCGCAAGGTCGGCGCCGCGATCGGCCGCTTCCTCCAGACACTCCTTGAGGCGGGCCGCCCCGTCGGCCTCCCAAAAAACGTCCGAGACGAGGGCGACGGTGAGGCGTCCATCGGCGCGCGCGGGCGCGGGATCGGTCATGCGGCGTACGGTAGCCGAAGCGCGACCAACTTCCGAGCCGGGTCTGCGACAATGCGACCCATGGCGGTGCCGACGCCCAACATTCATGTGGCGCGCGACCAGAATCACCTGGCCTGGGATCCCCTCATCCCGCCTGTCGCCAGCGTCGGCTCGGGAGACGTGGTCGAGTTCGACTGCCTGGACGCCTCGTTCGGCCAGCTGACCGCGGAATCGACCACTGCGGATCTGGCCGATCTCGACTTCGCGCGGGTCGACCAGGTCAATGGACCGGTCGAGGTCGCCGGCGCCGTGCCCGGCGACACGCTGCAGGTGGACCTGCTCGAGTTCACCTCCGCCGACTGGGGCTGGACGGCATCGATCCCCGGCTTTGGCCTGCTGGCCAATGAGTTCCCCGATGGGCACTACAAGGTTACACGCCTGACGCCGGGAGCGGAGCGCGCCGAGTTCTGGCCCGGCATCCTCGTGCCAGTCGCGCCGTTCTGCGGCGAGGTCGGCGTGGCACCGGAGACCGGGCCGCGCTCGACGATTCCGCCCGACCTGCACGGCGGCAACATGGATACGCGCCACCTCGTGGCGGGCTCGACGCTCTTTCTGCCGGTCTTCACGCCCGGGGCGCGGATCTCCATGGGGGACGGGCACGCAACCCAGGGCGACGGCGAGGTGTGCGGCACGGCCATCGAGACGCCGATGCGGGCGCGGGTTCGCCTCACGATCCGCAAGGACCTCCGCCTCAGTGGCCCCGAGTTCCTCGCCGCACCGGATCCGCACGCGACGCTCCGCAACGGCAGACGATACGCGACCGATGGGATTGGGCCGGACCTCATGGCTGCGGCGCGGGATGCGCTCCGGCGCATGATCGAGTGGCTCGGACGCGAGCACGGTCTCGAGCCGATGGCGGCCTATCTCTTATCCAGCGTCGCCGTCGACCTGCGCATCAGCGAGATCGTGGACGTGCCGAACTTCATCGTCACCGCCTACTGCCCTATGGGTATCTTCGATTAGCGGCCGCCAGAACGGGCCGCCGGCGGTGCCCCGGCCCGTTCGCATGGGTCAGGCCGGCGGCACCTCGCCGCCGAAGATATCCCCGATCCGCTCCAGCGCTTCGGGGTTGCGCGCGCGAAGGACAAAGTAGACGACGATCCCGATCACCATCCAGACCGCCGCGATGGGGGCCGTCAATCTCAACGCACCTTGGAAGGGCGCCAGCTCCAGGTTGACGATCGGGATGGTCAGGCCGCCGATGACCGACAGGAAGGCCGGGATCATCGCGATCACGCCCAGGACCGGGATGACCAGGTGCTTGACGACGTTGAACTCATCGCGCCGCTCCCGCAGGTAGAAGCCGATGACCGCCAGGTTGACGGCGATGTACATCGAAGCGAAGAGCAGCCCCAGCAAGGTGCCGATGAAGACGTAGATGTTGATCGGCCCGAGCCCTTCGAACGGATCGTTGGCGAGAATCAGCCCTCCTGCGACCGCAACGACGATCGCCAGCAGCGCCTGAGCATGGACCGCGTTGACCGGCGTGCGGCGCGTCGGGTGGATGGCCGCGAACCAGCGCGGCAGCAGGCCGGATCGGCCCATCGAGAAGACCGATCGCGTGGCTGCCGTGGCGCCCGAGTTCGCGTTTGCGAGCGAGCTGTTCAGGATCGCGAAGATGACCAGCAGACCGCCCAGCGTGCCGAGCACCCGGGTCGCCATGAAGCCCCACGGGTCGCCGCCGTTGAAGGTGTAGAAG
>JALYTG010000002.1:10988-32707 GCA_030854405.1 Chloroflexota bacterium
GTGTAGAAGTCGCCCATGCGGTCTGGGCCGAAGAAGACGGTCGCGGCATAGTAGTTGAAGACGTAGAAGGCGCCGACCGCGATGGTCGACCAGATAACGGCACGAGGAATCGTGCGCCTCGGCTCGCGGGCCTCCTCGGCGAGGGGTGCGGCCGCCTCGAAGCCGATGAAGGCCAGCAGGCAGAAGATCATCCCCTGAAAGGCGGGTTGGACCCCGTGGTCCCCCGGCACGAAGACACTCAGCGTATTCCGCGAGCCAGCGTTGATGATCAGCAGGGCCGAGATGAAGACGAAGATGGCGATCTCGATCGCGCCCAGCACCACCCCAGTGCGGGTCGAGAGGCTGATGCCGCTGTAGACGAGCCACCAGACGGCCAGCCCGCACGCGACCGCGAGCACGATCCACATGTAGGCCACGTCGATCCCGAGGTAGGTCGACAGGAACGCCGCGCCATAGAAGCCGAATGCAGCCAACAGGATCGGCGCGACAAGCGGCTCGGCGAGGGCAAAGGCCCAGGCCATCAGCCAGCCGAAGACTGGGCCCAGGCCTCGCCCGACGTAGGTGTACATTCCTCCGGCCGACGGGAGGTGCCTGGCGAGCTGGCCAATTGAGTAGGCCGTGAACAGGCATGCCACCATCGCCAGCAGGACGGCGAGTGGCGTGATGCCTCCGGCGTAGCTTGTGGCGGCTCCGATCGATAGAGCGGTGGCAACCGCCGGGGCCATGTGGGTGATCGACTGGAAGAGCACCTCGGGCAAGCCGATGGCATCGCCCTCCAGCTGCGGTGAGGTGGTCCCCAGGCCCTGCGCGGTTGAGGTCACGGACATGTCCTCCTGCGATCGGCCCCCAAATTGAGCCAGCCCCCCCGGCTATCGTCGCGCAATACTAATCAGCCCGGGAAGGTCGCCGCCAGCGCCCGGTGCTGCTCTCGTTCGGGCCACAGCGGAACCGTCACATTCAGATGGAGGCCGCGCTACGAAAGTCGGACCGGTCCGATCCGAGCCTAATGCCGGCTGACAGCCGCATCTGACGGCCTGGAGGGCACGACTGGGACCTAGTGCGGCGGTGGTCTGAATTCGCCGGTAACCGCGCAGTAATGGCGCTCCGCGACCATTCCGAGAATGCGAACGAACGTCCCGCTTGCAATGCGCACGCTGCGCAGGCGCCGCCGATGGCGCCAGCAGGATCTCGGCGCGCGCGCGGGGCTGACGCGAGACGCGGTTTCCCGGGCCGAGGGCGGCGCGCTCGATAGCCTTACGGTGCGTTCGCTGTCGCGACTCACCGACGCGCTGGATGCAACGCTGGTGATCGAGATTCGCTGGCAGGGCGCGGACCTCGATCGGCTGATTGACCCTGAGCACGCGCACCTGCAGGAGGCTGCGGCGCGACGGCTCGCCTCGCGCGGCTGGAGCGTGCAGGCCGAGGTGAGCTTCAACCACTTCGGCGATCGCGGCAGCTGCGACCTCGTGGCGTGGCACGCTGCCACGCTGACGCTCCTCGTCGTCGAGGTGAAGAGCCGGCTTGGGAATCTGCAGGAGACGTTGCATCGGCTCGACGTGAAGACGCGGCTGGGCCGCATGCTGGCGCGGCGGCTTGGTTGGCCGGCCCCGCGGACGGTGGTGCGGGCGCTGGTCGTCGCGGAAGATCGAACCGCACGGCGCGTCCTCGAGCGCCACCCCGCCCTGTTCAATGGCTTCGCCCTGCGTGGCCGGGCTGTCGCGACCTGGCTTCGCATGCCTTCAGCGACCGTTAGCGGGCTGCTCTGGTTCGAGGAACCGTCAGATTCAGATGACAGCCGCACTAAAAACGTCCAGCGGGTCCGATCGGGGCGTACTGCAGGCTGACAGCCGCATCTGACGGTCTGGAGGGCCTGAATACGACTTACTGCGGCGCTCGTCTGAATCTGACAACCCGCGAGCGAGCGCTACTCTCCGACGACGCGAGCAGCAGGGCGACGTAGTACGAGGCATTGCGGGTGACGCTCGAGTAGTCGCCCGGGCGCAGGCTGCCGATCTCGTTGTAGCGCGCGAGGAACCGCTCGGCCGCCTTGCGTCCGTCACTTTGCCCGCGACCGCTTGAGGCGGGTGTGAAAAATGGGCAGTCCCGGTAGATCCCGACCGTGAACTTCTTCCCGGTGACCGTTTCGAGGCTCTTGCCCTCGAAACGTCGCACGCGTGCGAGCAACTCTTGGTACGTCACGCCCGAGCGGAGTTCACCCGCTGCTCCCCCAGGAACTCGCGGACGAGGTTCTGGAAGTGGTAGACGCCGTTCTCGCGCTTGGCGCTGAATCGGCCGGCCTCGTAGGAGCGTGAGCGGAGCCCGCGCTGCACCTGCTCGCAGATCACGATGTCCTCCTGCTGGATCTGGTCGGAGAACGCGATGGTCTGCTGCATCGACTCCCAGCCGGGCCCGCTCCCGGGCTCCGCGAAGAACCACTCGAAGATCGTGAGGGTGCGGTCCGGCCCCATCGGCAGGATCACATTTGAGCTCATGTTGTCCTGGTAGATGTTGAACATCGTGTTGGGGAAGAGCCAGTAGTAGAGGGCATCGTCCTCGCCGTCGGCCGTGCGCAGGTAGCGCCGGTCGCGCCCCAGCTCCTCGCCCGGCTTTAGCTCGCGGATCGGCGCGTGCTGCTTGGAGTAGAAGCGGAACTCCTCGACGCGATAGGAGTCGTAGTCAAGCTCCTTGTAGAGCTGCGGATGCGCGATGGGCAGGTGGTAGCCCTCGAGGTAGTTGTCGACGTAGACCTTCCAATTGCATTCGATGAGGTACTCGCGACGCTCGACGGAGCGCATCCGATCGACGTCGTACCCGGCTGAGGCCACCTCGGCCGGGATGGTGCCCATCACATCGGCCAGAGCGGGCGCTTCGGGATCGAGATTGACGAAGACGAATGGGCCCCATCGGTCGACCCGTATGGGCATCAAGCCGAAGTCTTCCTTGCGGAAGTCCTCGGTCGCCTCCATCTCCGGGCAGGCGCGCAGCGCACCGTCGAGGCCGTAGGTCCAGCCGTGGTATCGGCACTGGAGCGACTTGCGGTTGCCGCGGGTGAGCGCGACCTGGCCTGCCCGATGCCGGCACACGTTGTAAAACGCGCGCAGCTGCCCGTCGAGGCCGTGGGTGATGACGACCGGCTCGTCCAGGACGGTGGCCGGGACGAAGTCGCCGATCCGCTGCAGCTCATCGGCGCGCGCGACCAGCTGCCAGGTCCGTCCGAAGACCCGCTCTTTCTCGGCCTCCAAGATGCCGGGCTCCAGGTAGTAACCCTTCAGAAGCGTCGAAGCCCGGGCCAGCGGCGTGGTCGGATCGATCGTCGTCATGGCGCGACAGTGTACGCGCGCCGGCCGAGCACTCGGCAGTGAGGCGGGGTGGTCAATGCGGCAGTCTCTCTTGCCGCGCGATGCACGCGCGTGCTACAACGTCCGAACCCATGACGCGCCCATCCGCGGGCCTGCGTCAGCATCGGAGGAGATCCCATGAGCATCCTGCGCCGGAGCGGGCTCTTCCTCGTCGCGATCCTGGTTCTCGTGGCCTGCCAGCCCGCGGGCAGCGGTGGCAGCCCGAGCGGGTCCGGCGGCGGAAACCCAGGTGACATGTTGGCAAAGATCAAGGCGGCCGGAAAGATCCGTGTCGCGACCGATCCCGCGTATCCACCCCAATCGAAGCTGCTGCCCGACGGCACCTATGAAGGCTTCGATATCGACGTGGCCAACAAGATCGGCGAGAAGCTCGGCGTCAAGGTCGAGTTCATCACTCCCGACTTCGCGGAGGTCGAGGCCGGCGGATGGGCCGACCGCTGGGACATCAGCGTCGGATCGATGACGATCACGGAGCCTCGCACCAAGGTGCTCGACTTTAGCGTCCCGTACTACTTCACTCCGGCACAGATGGGAGCCACCACGGCCTCCGGGATCACGACCCTCGCCGGGCTCGCCGGAAAGACCGTCTGCGTGGGTGAGTCGACCACCTACCAGTTCTGGCTGGAAGGGACCCTCAAGTTGCTCGGGGGTGTTCCCAAGCCTGCCCCGGTGCCCGACGGCGCAAAGGTGACCACCTTCTCGACCGATAGCGAGTGCGCTGATGCCATCGCCGCGGGCCGCAATGAATTCGAGGGTTGGCTCACGTCTTCGACGACGCTCGACGGGGCGATCGCCGAGGGTGCGAAATTCGTGAAGGTCGGCGATCCGGTCTTCTACGAGGCGCTCGGGGTGGCGACCGACAAGTCCGCCGCGACCCATACAGATCTGCAGGCGGAGCTCGACAAGATCATCAAGGGGCTGCACGCGGACGGCACGCTGACCACCTTCAGCAAGAAGTGGTTCAAGGGGGTAGACCTGACCAAGACGAAGTGACCGCCGGCTCATGATCCAGTAGCGAACGGGGACGCCCAGGGGGCGCCCCCGTTCCGCTTTCTCGCGGACGACAGGAGGCCTCAGATGTTGGAAGCAGCCGAGCCGCGGCCGCTCCTGGAGCGCATCGAACGATCGAGGAGGGCTGCGCGCCAGTGGTCGCGTCTCCAATTTGCCGTCATTTGGGCGGCGATTCTGGCCGTTATCGTCCTGGCCTTCGCCGCGACCGACAATGTCGATGTCGAGTGGATCCGCACCTGGGCCCCGTTCATCCTGGGCGGGGCTGGGTTCACGGTCCTCATCTGCGTTCTCTCGATTGCGCTCGCGACGGTCCTGGCCCTCGTGGGCGCCGTCGGACGCCTCTCCACAAGGACGGTCCCCTTTGCGATCGCCTCGTTCTATGTCTCCCTGGTCCGGGGCACGCCGCTGCTGGTCCAGATCTACATCATTTTCTTCGTGCTTCCCCAAATGTCGCCGGTGCTGATCCTCCCAGCGATCGTGGGCGGCGTCCTTGGGCTCGGCTTCAACTACGGCGCTTACATGACGGAGATCTTCCGGGCCGGGATCCAGGCCGTCCCGAGGGGTCAGATCGAGGCGGCCGAAGCGCTTGGCATGCCGGGCCCGCTCATCTTTCGGCGAATCGTGCTGCCCCAGGCGGTACGCATCGTGATTCCGGCCATCGGCAATGACTTCATTTCGATGATCAAGGACTCGGCCCTGGTTTCCACGATCGGTGTCCAGGAGGTGCTCTGGCGCGCACAGAAAGCGGGGCGACCGACGCTCCACACGCCAGAGGCATTCATCATCGCCGCCCTGGTGTACTGGGTCCTGACCATCATCTTCTCGTTCTTCCAGGAGCGGCTCGAGCGCCGCATGGCCCGAGGCGACCGATGACGAGCAGCGGCTATCCCGAAGGCGTCGCGATCCCCGAGCACATCGGCGACGTGATCGTCCGCGCCAAAGGGATCGAGAAGTACTTCGGCAAGCACCACGTCCTGAAGGGGGTCGACCTCGAAGTGCATCAGCGCGAGGCGGTGATGCTGATCGGCCCGTCGGGGAGTGGCAAGACAACGCTGCTGCGGTGCCTGAATTTCCTCGAGGAGCCGACTGTCGGATCAGTCGAGATCGCGGGTGTCCAGGTGGATGCCGATCCGCTTCATGCGCGAAGCAGCCGCCACGAGGAGCAGATCCGCCAGATCCGGCTTCAGGCCGGTATGCTCTTCCAGGACTTCAACCTCTTCCCGCACATGAGCGTGCTCCAGAACCTGATCGAGGCGCCGACTCGCGTGCGCGGCATCTCCCACGCTGAGGCGGTCGAGACCGCGGAGCGCTACCTGGGCAAGGTCGGGCTAGGCGAGAAGCGCGACGAGTACCCGGCACGGCTCTCCGGCGGCCAGAAGCAGCGGGTCGCGATCGCGCGCGCCCTGTGCATGGAGCCGAAGGTCCTCATGTTCGACGAGCCGACGTCAGCCCTGGACCCCGAGCTGGTCGGTGAGGTGCTGGCGGTCATGGAGGAGCTGGCGCACGAGGGGACGACAATGATCGTCGTCACCCACGAGATGCATTTCGCCCACCAGGCCGCCGACCGAGTGATCTTCATGGAGGATGGGCTGGTCGTCGAGGCTGGTCCGCCGGAGCAGATCCTCGAGAAGCCGCGGGTCGACCGGACCCGGCGGTTCCTGCGCCGTTTCCTCAAGCCCGAGTGAGAGCGGGACGTTCAGCGCCGGGGCCGTAGACCTGGGCGCGTGGCAGACGGGCCGCCTCGTCCGCCGCGCGGACCGGTCCTGATGCGGGCTTGAGCGCGACCGGCACGTCCTTCGGCCTGCCCCCCTCGCGCTCGATGAGCCAACGTAGACCAACCTCGGTCAGCTGTCCCCCGCCGGCGCTGCCCGGCTCGATAAAGGGTGCGGTCAAGAGGCGGCGCTGATGCAGGCGCTCGACGGCGAGCTGCATTCTGAGTGGGTCGATCGCCAGCTCCTCTGCCAGCGGCGTCAAGTCGACATACTCGTTGGGCCGGCGGCGCAGGAAGCGCAGGATCGCCTCGTCGAGCTCGTCCCTCCGAAGTGCCGACCCGGCGGGCGCGACCGCCGCCACAGCTTCCGCCGACTGGTTGACGGTGAGGCTCGGGTCGCCCTGCTGCGCCGGCCGCCGTCGGCGGCGCGGGGTCGGCTTCGTGTTCACGATCGACAGGATACCGGCTGGTGGCCTACCCGAACGTCGAGCTCAGCTCGACGCGAACCGGAAGGCCCGCCGCCTGGCGTACCGACTCGTCGATCCGGTCGTCCCACGCAACCTGCTCCGGCAGCTTCACCCGCCACGGGACGCCCTCGATGCTGACTACCACGGGCAGTGGCCCGGGCCGACCGCGGAGGACCGATTGCACCGCCTCGAGCGCGGGCTGCAGCCGATCGGCGCTCGGCGCCCCGACGAAGATGATGTCGATCGTCGCCTCGGCCCCGGCGGGCGCGGACTGAAGCGGAACGGCGTCGGCCGGCACCGCAGCCTCGTCGGCGAGTGCGGCGAGCACCGCCACGGGGGCGTCGACGGCGAGCGCAACCGCAGGGGGAGCGTCGATCGGCAGCGCAGCGCGACCGTTCCCGTTGCCGCCAGGTCGGGCAGGCCGCGCCCGGAGCAGACGGTCACGTTCCGCCCCGAAGGCGATCGGCCCCATCCGCAATGCGTCCTCCCATGCGTGGACCGCCTCACACAGAACCTGCGAGCCCTCGTCACGATGGTCGACCCGGCCGGTGATCAGGACACGCGAGTCATCGGTCCAGGCGTTGGCGGTCTGCTCGAAGACCTTGGGGAAGACGACCACTTCGACCGAGCCCTGGAGGTCCTCGACGGTCGCCACCAGCATGGTCGAGCCGGCACGGGTGATGACCCGCCGAGAGGACTGGATGATGGCGCCGATGGTGACCTTGGCCTGGTCGGTTTCCTCGGCAAGGTCGCCGGTATAGGCGGTCACGTACTCCGGCAGCACGTCGGCAATGTCGCCCAGCGGATGCTCCGACAGGTAGAGGCCGATCAGCTCCTTCTCCCAGCGCAGGCGCTCGCGCCGCGGAATCTCCTCGCCGTCGTCGAGGAACCGGACCGATTCGTCCACCGGCGCGGCGAAGAGGTCGAAGAGGGTCGACTGCCCTGCCGCGACGTCGCGCTGGTGGCGCGCCGCCGAGTCAAGTGCCATGTCGAGGCGGCTGAGCAGCGCCGCCGGCGTGCCCAGCGAGGAGAGTGCCCCCGCCTTGATGAGCGACTCGACGACCCGCTTGTTGACTGTGCGCAGGTCGATCCGCCGGCAGAGGTCGTCGAGCGAGCGGAACGGCCCTGCCTCGTCGCCGCCGTCGCGAACCGAGGTGATCGCCTCGATCGCGCCCTCGCCGACGTTCTTCACCGCCGTCAGGCCAAATCGGATGGCCCGGGTGTCGTCGGCATCGGTCTCGACCTCGAACAGGGCGTGCGAGCGCTGGACGTCGGGTGGGCGGACCTCGATCCCCAGCCGCCGGCATTCGGCGATGACCGCGGCCACCTTCTCGGCACGCTCCCGGAAGCCGTTCAGCACCGCGGTCATGAACTCGACCGGGTAGTTGGCCTTCAGGTAGGCGGTCTGGTACGCGATCAGGCCGTAGCAGAGCGCGTGCGCCTTGTTGAATCCGTAGCGTGCGAACGGCTCGAAAGCGGAGAAGACCTCGTCGACGATCGCCGAGCTGATCCCTTTGCGCCGCGCGCCCGCCTTGAACTTGGCCTCGTGCTGGCGGAGGACCTCTTCCTTCTTCTTGCGGATCGCGTAGCAGAGGTTGTCCGCCTCCGGTCCGGTGTAATCGGCCATGGCGATGGCGGCGGTCATGATGTCTTCCTGGTAGACGAAGATCCCGTACGTGTCCCGCAGGGCCGGCTCCAGGCTGTCGTGCAGGTAGGAGACCGGCTCCTCGCCGTGCTTGCGCCGGATGTAGGCCGGTATGTTGGCCATCGGCCCCGGGCGGAAGAGGGCGACCATGGCGGCGAGGTCGCGCACTTCGGTCGGCTTCAGCTCCTTGACGTAGCGGCGCATCCCCGAGCCCTCGAGCTGGAAGATGCCGGTCGTCTCGCCACTGCCCAGCAGCTCGAACGTCTTGACGTCGTCGAGCGGCAGCTTATCGACGTCGATCTCGACTGACCGATGCTTCCGGATCAGCTCCACCGCATCGGCCAGGATGGTCAGGTTGATGAGGCCCAGGAAGTCGAACTTCAGCAGGCCTAGCGCCTCGCAGGCGTGCATCTCGAACTGGGTCATCGTTGTCCTGCCGTCGGTCGCGCGCTGGAGCGGCATGATGTCGGTGAGTGGCTCGCGGCTGATGACGATGCCGGCCGCATGCGTGGAGGCGTGGCGCGCGACGCCCTCCAGCTGCTTGGCGATGCTCATCAGCTTGTCGACCCGCTGGTCGCCGGCCATCAGCTCGCGCAGGGTGGGCGAGATCTCGATGGCGCGGTCGAGGCTGATGTTCAGCTCGTTGGGCACCGCCTTGGCGACCCGGTCCGCCTCGGCATAGGTGAGTCCCATGGCGCGGCCGGTGTCGCGGATAGCGGCCTTGGCGCCCAGCGTCCCGAAGGTGATGATCTGCGCCACCCGGTCCGCACCGTACTTGCGCGCGACGTAGTCGATCACCTCGTCGCGCCGGCTGTCCTGGAAGTCGATATCGATGTCCGGCATCGTGACCCGGTCCGGGTTGAGGAAGCGCTCGAAGGAGAGCCCGTACTCGAGCGGGTCGACCGGGGTGATGCCGAGCGAGTACGTGACGATGCTCCCCGGCGCCGAGCCGCGGCAGGTGGTCATGATCCCCTGCTCGCGCGCGAAGCGGATGAAATCGGCCACGATCAGGAAGTAGCCGCTGTACCCCATCTTGTCGATGATCCCCAGCTCGTAGTCGAGCCGCTGGCGAATGGCATCGGTAAGCGAGTGGTAACGCTCCGGTAAGCCGCGCTCGCATTCCTTGCGCAGCCACGAGCTGGCGGTCTCGCCGTCGGGCACCGGAAACTGCGGCAGGCGGAGCTGGTCGAAGTCAAGCTTCAGGTCGACCATCTCGGCGACGCGCAGCGTGTTGTCCATCGCCTCCGGCAGCTCGCCGCCGAAGAGGCGCCGCATCTCGTCCGGCCCCTTGAGGTAGAACTCGTTCGCGTCGAAGCGGAGCCGGTTCGGCGTATCGAGGCTGCTCCCCGTCCCGATGCAGAGCAGCAGGTCGTGCGCCTCGTGCTGCTCCGGGCTGGTGTAGTGCGTGTCGTTGGTGGCCAGCAGCGGGATGTTGGCCCGGCGCGCCAGCTCGACCAGCTGCGGATGGAGCCGCGACTGGTCCCCGACCCCGTGGTCCTGCACCTCGACGAAGAAGTTGCCGTCTCCCAGGATGGACCGATACGCATCGGCCGCCTCGGTCGCGGCCCTTTCATTGCCTTCGGCCAGGCGTCTGAGAACCTCGCCTCCCAGGCAGGCCGATGTGCCGATCAGCCCCGCGCTGTGCTGCGCCAGCAGGTCGCGGTCGATGCGCGGCTTGTAGTAATAGCCGTCGAGGCTCGCCTTGGTGGTGAGCGCCATCAGGTTGCGGTAGCCCACGAGGTCCTTGGCGAGCAGGATCAGGTGGTAGTAGTCCGCGTCCGCCTTCCCCTCGCGGTCCGTGTGGCCGCGGGGGGCAACGTAGGCCTCGACGCCGATGATCGGCTTGATCCCGACCTTGCGGCACGCCTGGTAGAACGGGATCACCCCGTACATGCTGCCGTGGTCCGTGATCGCCAGCGACGTCATCCCCTGCTCGGCAACCCGCTGCGTCATCTCGGGGATGCGGGAGAGGCCGTCGAGCAGGCTGAATTCGGAGTGGACGTGGAGGTGGCAGAAATCTGGAGAGCTGAGGGTTTTCACGGGAGGTCCATGGTACCGGCCGGGACGGACCAGCGCCGCTCATCGCTCGCCCTCACATGACCAGTTTGGCCTGGAACCGGATCGTTGCCCTGATGTGCACATCGCGCAATGAAACCAACGTCCCACCCAGCCACGCAAAGGCGAACCAAGAGCCTCCGGGGGTCCGATCCCGGCGCCTGTCGTCAGACGGTTGTGTCTCAGGCTGACTAGAACAGCCGCCTTAGCTGGTCGAAACGTGCTCCTCACCGACCCTTGAGGGGGACGTCCGTGAATTCGTCAACTTGGAGAGGGATTGCTCTCTCTGTAGACCTTCGAGGCCAGGAAGAGAGTTACGAGTAGTACGGGAACAAAGATGTATTCGAGGGTGTTAATCACAGGCGGGATAGGGAGCGAGAAGAAGGACCCAGCTCGGTCTCCGATGATGGGAAAGAAGAAGAGGACCGAGCCGACGATCGCCAGACTCGAAGCCAATCTGACTCTCCTGAAGAGAAGGGCGAATGACGCTACATCCAGTGTGAGACCCGCAAAAATGGTACCGATCGCTATGTAGCCAACGGTCTTCAAATCAGTTGGTGGGCGGGTCTCAAAGCCGAGTGGAGTCAAGAGAATAACTAGCAGGACGTTCAAGACCAACGCAACGGCAAGCGCCATGACGTTTCTGGAGAGTTTCATCCCTAGGACCTCCCTGTTTGGGTAGGTGGGTAAGTCAAGCCTTGGGCTGTTCAAACTGAAACACTATCCGCCAGACTAGATGTTGGACGAGCGACTCGAGTGCGGACCCCAATCGGCTACCGCCGCGCCAGATCAGGCATTCGTGCGAAAACTCGGAGCTATTGACAGGTGGAGCTGCGCAAAGTCCAGGTTGGAGGGGGCGCGGCGCGGCATCACGGGATGGCTATGGTAGCGACGCCCGGTGGCCGGGACCGGCAAGACGGCGCATGAACGCTCAGCGTGCGTAACCGCGAAGTTCGCGCGGCGGCGGCACCCTGCTTGGCAGTGCTGCTCGCTCGGCGAGCATGGGCGGCAAGTTGGCGGCCGAACTGGCTCGCTCGGCCCGGCAGACACGAGCCGCTTGGCCGTTACGCACGCTCAGCGTTCACCAGGCAGGTCGCGGCCGACATTCTCGAGTCGCTATGTCACTGGTCGATGTTAGCGAGCCTCGTCAGAAGCCACGGGCTTTGGGCGCCAGGAGACGCAACCTGATCTCTCTTCAGCCCGCGGCTTTCTTCACGAGCTCGGCGATTCGCGCCTCGACCACGGACGTCAGCTTGTCGACGGCGAAGGAGACGGGCCACATGTCGCCATCGTCGAGGCTCGCGTCCGCCTGGAACTCGAACGTCGCGTAACGGACCTTGAACTTCGAGGCCGGCTTGAAGAAGCAGATCACCTTGCCGTCCCTGGCCCAGGCCGGCATCCCGTAATACGTCCGCGGCACGAGGACCGGCGCGGTCTTCGTGACGATGGCGTGGATCCGCTTGCCCATCTCGCGATCGGGTGCCGGCATCTCGGCGATCTTCGCCCGGACCTCCTGCTCGCCGGCCTCGCGCTCCTCCTCGGGGCTGAGGCGGGACCGCGATTTGCGCTCGCGGGCGGTCTCCTGCACGGCGGCTCGCTCTTCGTCCGTGAACACGTTATCGGACTTGCGTGCCGAGTTGCGGCTCCTGGTTGCCTGCTTGGTAGGCATGTCGAGGTTCTCCTCTCTTCGGTCGCGGCTCAGGCCGAAACCTTCTGTGCGGCCTTCCCCTGCTGGAGGATCCGGATCGGGTTGCCGAACGGATCCCGTACGCCCATGTCGGTGCCGTAGAAGTGGTCCGTGGGCTCCTGGGTGAAGTCGGTGACGCCGCGCTCTTTGAGCGTCTCGTAGAGGCCGCGCGCATCGTCGGTGATGAACACGAGGCCGCCCAGCGCGCCCTTCGTGATCAGCTCGCGAAGCTGCGCCGCGGTGGCTTCGTCGTGCAGCGGCGAGCCAGGCTGCTCCAGCGACACCTCGGTGCCCGGCTGGCCCGGAACGCGGATCGTCAGCCAGCGGTAGTCACCCTGGCGGACGTCGTTGCCCTTTTCGAGCCCGAGCTTGTTGACGTAGAAGTCAAGCGCCTCGTCCTTGTCGAGGACGTAGATCGAGGCGACGTTGAGCCTGGTAATCATCTCGTGAGTTCTCCTCTGTGCGTGTCGATGCGGACATCGCTCACCCTAGGGCGCGATGGCCGCAGCCGCTTCTCCAAAACTGCTCGATCGCGCCGTCTCTCCGGCTGCTTCACGCGGCCGCATCGCTGCCAGCTGGACGCAGTGGGGCGCGACGACCGGCCCATGCCCCGAGCGATAGCTGGATGGTGTCTCACCCACGATCTTGCGGAAGGTGCGGCTGAACGTCCCCAGGCTGATGAAGCCGATGTCGAAGCAGACATCGGTGACGCTGCGGTCGGTTTCGCGCAGGAGGAACATCGAGCGTTCCACCCGGCGGCGCTGAAGGTATCGGTGCGGCGTCTCCCCGAAGACGGCGCGGAAGCTCCGGATGAAGTGCGCCTCGGATACGTGGGCGACCGCGGCCACGGCACGGACGTCGAGCGGCTCGGCGTAGGCGCGGTCCATGGCGTCGCGGGCGCGGAGGAGGTGGCGGTTCGACTCCTCGGCTTCCCGGCTCATGGTGCAACGCTACGCGAAATGCCGGAGGGTGGCGACTCGGCATGCGCCGCGTGTCACGAATCTCGGTCGGATAGCCGGACAGGAAGAGCTCCGCCGGAATCGGTTCCTGCGCCGCCATGTTCAATCGCTCCAGCGGACCCTTACTGTCAACCGCCAGCTCACCGGGAGCCTAGATCGCCTACAGGTCGGGCGATCGGCGAATCGCGAGCTGCTTGGCTGAGATGGCGCCGGTCGTCGTCACGGGAGATCAATGCTAGGCGTGCGAGGGGCGGCGCCGCGCGGTCAGAGGCGTCGTGGATGGCTAGACTCGGGTCACTCAGTCAGCCTGTGAGGTGCGATGCGGTCGATCGAGCTAGGGATCGTGCTCCCGATGGAGGAGGCGTGGACGGACGGCTCGACTCCGCGCTGGGCCGAGATTCGCGAGCTCGCGCTCCGGGCCGAGGCGATGGACTTCGACACCGTCTGGATCCCGGACGAGTTGCTGTGGCACCGGGCCGACGGATCGGTCCATGGCTGGTGGGAGAGCGTCGCGATGCTCGGGGCCGTGGCCGCGGCGACCTCGCGGTTGAAGGTCGGCAGCTGGATCCTGTCCGCCCTGCACCGCAATCCCGCGATCACCGCCAAGGCGGTCGAGACGCTGGACGAGATCAGCGGCGGGCGGTTCGTCCTCGGGCTCGGCTCCGGCCACGCGGGCAAGCAGGGCCATGCCTTCGGTCTGCCCGAGGACCATGTGATCAGCCGCTTCGAGGAGGCGCTTGAGATCATCGTGCCTCTCCTGCGGGAGGGCCGCGCCGACTTCGAGGGCACCTACCACGCCGCCTACGATCTGGAACAGAGGCCTGTCGGTCCCCGCCCCGGCCGCATCCCGATCATGATCGGCGCCGGCGGTCCGAAGATGCTCGGCCTGGCCGCAAGGCATGCCGACATCTGGAGCTGGTACGTCGAGGAGCGGAGCGACCTGGCAGAGTTCGCGCCGCGGCTGGCAGCGCTCGAAGCGGCCTGCTTGGAGATTGGTCGGGACCCTGCTTCCATCGGTCGGTCGGCGGGCATCATCGTCGAGCCGACAGACGTCACAGGCGCGGCTGAGGTCCTGGCGATCCCGGTCCGCGGCGCAGCCGAGGAGATCGCCGACGAGCTGCGGGCCTTCCACGCGGGTGGATTCACGCAGGTCGAGATCCTCCTCTGGCCACGCACGCTGGCAGCGCTCGATGCGATGGCTCCTGTGCTCGAGCTGCTCGACGCCGACTGACCGCGCGAAGTCAGTCGGGCCGCCAGAGGTCGATCTGCGGCAGCCCTGCGATCCCAAGCGTCTGCGACAGCTCGCCACAGTGGTAGGCATCGTGGCTGAAGAGTCGCTGGACGATCGAGCCGCGGGTATGCACCTGGTCCGTGCCGTTCATGTCGCGATGGATCTGGTCGGCGAGCATGTCCGGGGTCCATCGGTCCAGACAGCCGTCGACCAGGCGGAAAGTCGAATCTATGGCCTCCACGAGCTCATCGGCGCTTCGCGGATGGTCGAGATCGTCCTCCCAGCCGATGCCGACGTCCGGGAACGGCGTCGTCTCCACGCCGGGCTCACCGATGATGTCGCAGATCCAGTAGACCCGCGCCCCCGCGGTGTGGCCGACGGTCGCCCAGATCGGCCATCGGTCGGGCGATGGACGAACCGCGAGCTGCTCGGCCGACATGGCGCCGATCACCTCGCGCAGCCGGCGGTTGTATTGGGGCCAGATATTGTAGCAGGGTCGGATCGTCGACGTGCTCACTTCACGCCCCGTCGGACGGAGAGACCGATCGCGGCTCCAGCACGACGACCGCCGTTTCCCTCGATCGTCGCCAGGCGTAGCCCTCGGGATCATCTCCCATCTCGCTCCACCTGGCCCACAGCCGATCACGCTCCGCGCCCTCGGCAGCTCGCCCCCTGACGACTCGCATCCCGTCCGTGAGCTCGACGGTGACGTCAGGATGCGCCTGGAGGTTGAGCCACCAGGCCGGCTCCGGATCGGCCCAGCCATTCATGGCCATGGTGACGAGGTTCGGTCCGTCCTCGTAATAGCCGAGAATCGCGCTACGCGCAGTGCCCGAGCGGCGCCCGATCGTCGTCAAACGCATGGTCCCCCACCGTCCCGGCTTCGGCTGCCACAGGCCGCGCCGGCCACCGCTGAACCGATAGATCGCACGATGCACCTTCCAGGCGGCGCATACGAACCAGCGAGGAGGAAGGCTCGGCCGTCGCTCGGGTGCTGTCGACACGCCGCCAGTATCCATGTCTCCGGTCGCGAGGTCCATCGCGGCCGGTCCGGGCTCGCGCGATCGCCGGGTAACCTAGTCTTCCGACCGTGCACCAGCTCACCAAGGCGCAGGCTCGGCGAATCGCCGTGCGTGCGCAACTGCTCGACGCGGCTCGGCCGACGGACCTTGTCACCCTGGTGGAGCGGCTGACGCTGCTGCAGGTCGACCCCACCGCGGCGATCGTGCCGAGCGCCGACCTCGTGGCCTGGAGCCGCCTTGGCGGGTCGTATCGGCCCGAACATCTCAAGCAGGCGCTGGAGCAGGACCGAACACTGTTCGAGTTCAACGCAGTGGTGCGGCCGATGCGCGACCTGGGCCTCTACCTCGCTGGCGCTTCGGAGTGGCCGCGCTATCAAAAGCAGCGCGAGTGGCTGCGCGAGAACGACCGCTTCCGCCGCGACATCCTCGACCTGTTCACGACCTCCGGCCCGTTGACGTCGCGCGACATCCCGGACACGTCGGTCGTGCCGTGGCCGTCGAGCGGGTGGACGAACAACCGCAACGTCACGCAGATGCTGGAATTCCTCGGGATGCGCGGCGAGGTCGCGATCGCCGCGCGCGTCGGGCGCGAGCGGGTCTGGGATCTCGCCGAGCGTGTGTACCCATCGGCCGTCGACGTGCCGTCGATCGAGGATGCGACACGCAGCAAGAACGAGCGGCGGCTCGCCGCGCTCGGCATCGCCCGACGGAAGACGACGGCGATGCCGGTGGAGCCGATCGACGTGGGCGAGACGGGCGAGCCAGCCGTGGTCGAGGGCGTGAAGGGCGATTGGCGCGTCGACCCCGCGGCGCTCGGCGACGACTTCGAAGGCCGGACGGCGTTGCTGTCGCCCTTCGACCGGTTGTGCACGCCGCGTACCACGCCAAGTACGACCGCTACGGACCCAGGATCGTCGGAACCGTGGTGTCGGCCGAGGCCGCGAGGTCGACACTCCGACTTGTCCGCGAGTGACGGTGCCCCAAATCGACCCGATGGCTCTGCCGGCTGCCCCACCTCCCGCTTCCCGTCGGATCCTGTCAGAAATGTGCGAGGCGATGAGAATGGCCGCCGTGCCGAGTCTGATATGTGAGATGTCAATGCACCTTCGAGGAGAAGCATCATGACCGGGAGAGCCACCATGACTGAGCCGACGACGCATACCCTTGAGGTGCCGGACGCCGTCCTGACGTACGACGTCCGGACGAGCGACTCGAGCACCGCGCCGGTCCTGTTGTTGATCGGGTCACCGATGGGCGCCGGCGGATTCGGCACCTTGGCGGGACACTTCGCCGACCGCACGATCGTCACCTACGACCCGCGCGGCGTCGAGCGCAGCCAGAAGGCCGACCCCTCGACCCAGTCGACGCCCGATGAGCACGCGGACGACCTGCATCGGCTCATCGCGGACCTGGACGCCGGACCGGTTGAGATCTTTGCCAGCAGCGGTGGCGCGGTGAACGCCCTGGCCCTTGTGGCGAAGCACCCGGAGCAGGTCCGGACGCTCGTCGCGCACGAGCCGCCGGCCGCCCAGGTCGTTGCCGATCGCGAGCAGGCGCTCGCCGCGGCCCGGGACGTCCACCACACGTATCTGCGCGCGGGCATGGGGCCCGCGATGGCGAAGTTCATCGCGCTCGTCAGCCACAAGGGTCCGATTGCGGCCGACTACGTCGACCAGCCCGCCCCCGACCCCGCGATGTTCGGGCTGCCAACCGAGGACGACGGCTCGCGGAACGACGCACTGCTGGGGCAGAACATGATTTCGTGCACCCACTATCAGTTCGACTTCGACGGCCTGCGAGCGGCTTCGACCCGCATCGTCATCGGCGCCGGGGCCGCATCGGAGGGCGAGCTGGCCCACCGTGCCGCCGAGGCCACGGCCGAGCGGCTCGGGACGACGCCCGTCACCTTCCCCAGCGGCCATGGCGGATTCCTTGGAGGCGAGTACGGCCAGGCCGGCGACCCTGACGGCTTTGCCGCCACGCTACGCCAGGTCCTGGCTGCGGAGGCCTGAACCCATGCAGCTCACGGTCACGACGTTTCTCTCGGTCGACGGCGTCTACCAGGGCCCTGGCGGCCCGACCGAGGACACCTCCGGTGGGTTCGACCGCGGCGGGTGGCTGGTGCCGCACTTCGACGAGGCGACGGGCAAGTTCATGATCGAGGTCTTCGACAAGGTGGACGCGTTCCTACTGGGGCGGCGAACGTACGAGATCTTCGCGGCATTCTGGCCGAAGGTAACCGAGTCCGATCCGATCGCGAACCGGCTCAACACCCTGCCGAAGCACGTCGTCTCCACGACGCTCACGTCGGCTGGCTGGCAGAACTCGACGATCGTCAACGGCGACGTTCCGGCCGCGGTGTCGCGGCTCAAGGAGGCGCCCGGTCGCGAGCTCCAGGTGCACGGCAGCGGCGCACTGGTCCGCACGCTGCTCGAGAACGACCTCGTCGACGAGCTGCGCCTGCTCGTCTTCCCGGTCATCGTCGGTGCGGGCAAACGCCTCTTCTCCGAGGCCGGGCTGGCGACCGGCCTCGGCCTGGTCGACTCCCGGACCACCGATTCAGGCGTCGCAATCCACGTCTACCGGCCGAACGGCCGACCCGAATTCGGCGAGGTCGAGCTCTAGGCCGCGACCGCCTTCGTAGCGAACGGCGGCGGGAACTAGCAATCGAAGTAGGCGGTCTCTTTCCGCCGCGCCTTGGGCTCATCCCCAGCACTTGGCGGAAGTAGGGTGCGAGTAGCGACGCACGTCCTTCCGTACCCGATTCTTGCCGGAAGCTGTCATCTTTTCCGGGCAGGGTGAACCACCCGGCCCGGGCTTCGGCCGCGGCCCCATACGATCGCCACTGAGAACGATGTCCTGGGAAGGAATCAGGATGCGTTAACCGCTAGACACTCCGCCCAGCGCTGTGCTCCCGGTCTCCGGCGGTCTAGGGGGTGACCTCCACCGCGTCAATCTGGGTCACCCACAAGTAGGGTCCGGGGCACGGGACCTCCAAAGCGCCCTTGGCAGCATCGGGCAACTCCTCTCCTACCCCAAAGCCACCTCCGGTGAAGCGAACGTGATAGCCGTCGGCCACCGTGAAACCGTCGCCGATCACCAAAACCCCATCATCAGTTTTGACCATCGCGTAGGACTCGGGCCAAATGAGCAGGTAGCCGCTCATGTAAAAGCAGCCACCCTGCAGTTGGACAGTGCCTTGTGATGCTCCAACGGGCCCCTCTGTGGACCCGGAATGCCTAGGCAGGTAATAGCCGGGAATAGGGTCAGAAGGCGAACTGCAAGCGGCAAGCAGCAGCGAGAGTCCAGTCGCTACCATGCGTTGGCGGCGCACTCGCCCTGTGCCCCGTCAGTAAATCTTGTGGAGATTGATAGGGCGCTGCTGAAGTGGGTCAACGAGTTGTAAATCAGCTTATCGGCCCAGCATCCAACCCCACCCCAACTACTCCCGCTCACGATGCCGTATGCAGTGTAATTGTAGAAGACCGGTCCTCCGCTGTCGCCGCCGTCGACGATGTCCGCGCCACAATTGACAACGAGTACGAATACTGGGTTGGCGTTGGTAATCCAAGACGGCTGATACGTCTTCATCTCGACCGTTCCGCATGTGTAGCCACTGGTCACGCCATACTTGCAGACCGACTGCCCCACGACGGTCGCGTTGTAGGACTTCAGTGACTGGACGGGTCTTAAGCACGCAGAGCCGCACTTGAACTGAGGCAGAGCCGACAGGCTACCGGTGGTGTGCCACTGCGCATCGACGTTTCCGCTGGTCATCTCCGCCCAAAAACGCTGGTGCGCTGGCCACTCCGTTAATCAGCCGCAGCCAGGGTCCCGCGCAGCAACTCATCCGCTTCGGCGATCCGAGGCGCCGCCCGCAGCCGGCTGAATAGCTCGCGCGCCTCGCGGATGGGCGACTCATGGCCCGCCCGGCCCAGCGCGAGCAGGCAGCGACCCTGGCCCAAGAGTGCGTGACCACGTTCGGGAACGTTCCCGAACGCCTGCCAGCGCTCGGCCGCCTCCCCGTAGAGCTCTGCCGCTTGCTCGGGCTCGCCATGCGCCTCGGCCAGTGCCGCTCGCGTCGCGCGCAGCGCGTGCTCGCGCAGCGGGGTGAGCGGCTCGACGCCCTCGACCAGTTGCTCGGCCAGCGCGACATCGCCGCAGCCCAGCGCCGTCCGCACCATTTCGGGCAAAACGGCGGCGTAATACAGCTCCTGGCGGATGCCGGGTGTGCGCTCGGCCTCGGCCAGCAGGGCAACCGAGCGTTGCGGCTCGCCGACAGCCAGGTAGGCCAACGCCGCACTCGCGAACGCTTCAGGGAGCGTCTGCAGATCCCCACCCGTGCGGGCGGTTGCCAGCGGCCATTCGACTTCGCGCACCGCTCTCGCCCCTTCGCCTTGGTGCGCGAGAAGGCACGCCAGCATCGACCGCGCCTCCAGCAGGTCGATGGTGTCTTGGCGGACCTCCGCGCTCGATGCAACCTCGCCGGCACGCTCCGCCGCGGTGTCCCAGTCGCCGACCTCATACAGAAAATGGAGACTGGAAGCCATGATGACCGAGGCAATCGCCGCAATTCCCCGCCGCTCGCAAAACTCGACGCCCGTGCGACACGCGTCGAGGGCGCTCACCGGGCCCTCGATCTCCCACAACGCGATGGTCAGGTTGTTGTGCAGCATGCCAGCATCGAGTCCCCGTCCGCGCTCGGTGGACAGCTCCAATGCCCGACGCATGTCGCTCAGGCCGCCGGCGTCGCCCAGGCTCACGCGGGCGCCCCCGCGGGCGCCGAGTGCCCTGGCGGACTCCTCCATACCAAGCTCGGCGGCCAGGGCAAGGGTGCGCGCTGCCCAGGCGACGGACTCCTGGTTAAATCCGTCCATGTACCTGGTGCTCGCCATTACTGCGTATGCGTCGATGAGCTCCGGCCCGGCAGGCTGCGATTCGGCCAACGCCAGCGCCTCGGCCAACTGCTCCGCCCCGCCGCCGCCGCCCTTTCGCGAGAGGGTTCTGCCGAGCGCGAGCAGCGCACGTGCGGCATGCAGGACCTCGCCCCGCTCACGGAAAGTCGCGATCGCCTCCTCGAGCGCCGCTACCGCCTCGGCCAGTCGTCCACCAACCAATTGGGCGGCACCCGCCCAGCGCTCGAGGATCGAGGCGCGCTCGGGGTGTCCAGCGGGAGTCAGGGCCAGGGCCTGGGCATAGCTCGCTTCCGCTTGTGTCATGTCGAGGGCCAGCGCCCGATCGCCGGCGAGGACCAGGAAGCGACGGGCCTGCGCCTCGGAACCCTCGGCGTTGGCGGCGTCGCCGGCGGCTCGATCCAGCTCCAGGGCCTGGACGTAGTGGTGGGCCAGCACGCCGGCCAGATCCTCGATCCGAGCCCCAGCCTGGCGCTCGATCCAGGCGGCGGCCGCACGATGTCGCGCGGCGCGCGCGGCACGCGGGATCTGGCCGTAGCACACGTCCCGCACCACCAGGTGCCAGAAGGCGAACTCGGCTTCGCCGGCCATCGACGACAGGCGAGCGGGGCGTACCAGCTCCTTGCGTGAGAGCTCGTGGAGCGAGCCGGGGATCGTCTGTTCATCGCTATTTCCCAGCGAAGCCACGGCGCCCGCCCAGAAGACCTTGCCGATCACAGAAGCATCTTGCAGCAATGCCTTTTGCTCCACCGACAGGGTATCCAGGCGCGCAGCGATCAGGGCCTGCACCGAATCAGGGAAGGGAATGTCCGCTCCCTCGCGCAACTGCAATGTTCCGTCAACCGGGACCAACAGATCGCGGTCGCGCAGCATGCGCACGAACTCCTCGGCGTACAGCGGATTGCCGCCAGCCCGATCGAGCACCACGGACTGCGTCTCGGGCGGCAGGACCGCCGCATCCAGAAGAGCAGATACCAGCTCCGCGGTCTCGGCGTCGGACAGCGGGGCCAGGTTGATGGTGATGGCGTTGCGCTTGCCGCCAGCCCAGCCGGGATTGTGCTCGTAGAGCTCGGGCCGGGCGGTGCCGACGATGAGCAGCGGCACGCCCTCTGACCAATCGGCCAGGTACTCGAGGAAGGCCAGGAGCGCCTCATCGGCCCAGTGCAGATCCTCGAACACCAGCACGGCCGGGCCATCGGCTGCCAGTGACTCGAGGAAGCGCCGCCAGGCAGTGAAGGACTCTTCGCGCTCCGGGGCCGGGCCGGTGTCGAGACCGACCAGCGGGCCGAGGCGAGCCATCAGCCACTCCCGCTCCGCCTCCCCGGCGGGGACTGCCGTCTCCAGTTTCGCGGCTGCCACCTCCGGCGAGTCTGACTCCAGAATGCCAGCCTCTGCCTTGACGATCTCACCCAGCGCCCAGAAGGTGATGCCCTCGCCGTACGGCAAGCAACGTCCTTGACGCCAGCGCGAGAGGTCGGGCCGGTCCTCGACGTAGCCGAACAGCTCGCCAACCAGGCGGCTCTTGCCCACCCCCGGCTCGCCGATGATGGTGACCAGCTGAACCGTGCGGTCGCGAATGGCGCGCTCGAAGGTGCCTTGCAGCAGAGTCGTCTCAAGCTGGCGGCCTACCAGCGGTGCGGTATGGGTGCGGGTCAGATC
>JALYTG010000217.1 GCA_030854405.1 Chloroflexota bacterium
GATCTCGGTCGGACACGTACTTGCCATTGAAGCGCGCATGCGGATCGATGACGCTCTCGTTGCCGCGCTCATCGCGGCGGAACTCGCTTGGTGACTGGGCCACATCGACCTCGCTCGTGAGACTATCCGGATAGAGATTGCCGACGACATCTTCGCGCGTCAGCCCGTCTGGCTTCGTGTCACGCTTTGATCCGAAGACCATGCTGTGCTTCCTCCTCTGGAGAGATCCGGCGACGGGCAGGGGCACGGGTCCGCGCGCGAACAGCTACTGCTGGCCCCCTAGCCTAGCAGCCAACGCAAAGCGGCGATACCCATGCGACTGACCGACTCTGGCCGCCGCGTAGAATCGGCCCGATGCCAGATGCCTTCAACCTCGGCGACTTCGAGGCGATCGCCAGGGCGAGCATGGCGCCCGAGCGCTTCGATTACGTCGCGGGCGGCGCCGGGGAAGAGCGCAGCCTGGCCGATAACCGGGCCGCCTTCCGCCGCTACCAGCTTCGGCCCCGCGTGCTCGTCGACGTCTCACGAGTCGACCTGGGCACGACGCTGTTGGGGACACCGGTCGCTCTCCCGGTCGGCGTTGCGCCGATGGCCATGCAGGGGCTCGCCCACCATGAGGGAGAGCTTCCGCTTGCTCGCGCGGCCTCGACGACCGGCGCCCTCTACTGCCTCTCCACCGTGTCGAGCCGATCGCTCGAGGAGGTCGCAGAGGTCTCGAGCGGGCCGCGATGGTTTCAGCTCTACGTCAACAACCGGCCGCAGGCGCGCCGGCTCGTCGAGCGAGCCGATGCGGCGGGCTACGGCGCGATCGTCCTCACCGTCGATCTGCCCGAGCTCGGCTACCGGGAGCGCGACCTGCGTAACGCGTTCGAGCTCATCGGGCCGTGGGGAAACCTCCCAGCCAACGACCGGGACGGGCTCGACGACGTGCTCGACATGCGGGCCGTAGCGCTCACCTGGGCCGACCTCGCTGAGATCCGATCCTGGAGCTCCCTGCCACTCGTGATCAAGGGGATCCTGACCGCGGAGGATGCGCTCCTCGCCGTCGAGCACAACGCAAACGGGATCATCGTCTCGAACCACGGCGGCCGACAGCTGGACGCGGTCGTCGCCCCGGTGGACGCCCTCCGGGAAGTGGTGGCCGCCGTGGACGGACGAGCAGAGGTGTACCTCGACGGCGGGGTGCGGCGCGCCACCGACGTGCTCGTCGCCCTCGCGCTGGGGGCGCGCGCCGTCTTCATCGGCCGGCCGTTCTTCTATGCGCTCAGCATCGGGGACGAAGGGGTTGCGCGAGCCTTCGCGATCGTGCGCGAAGAGCTGGAGCTTGCCATGGCCCTGCTCGGCACCCCGTCGGTCGACCGGGTTGGTGCGGAGCACGTGCGGCGCGACGCTAGAATCGGCGGCGATGCCTGAGCCGTCGCTGCCCCCCAATATCCATGTCAGCCGCCACCCGCTGGTCGTCCACAAGCTGAGCCTGCTCCGCGACACCGGGACCGACACCAAGCAGTTTCGCGAGCTCGTCCGCGAGCTCTCATGGCTGCTCGGCTACGAGGCCATGGCCGACCTCGAGACGACCCCCACTGACGTTACGACGCCGCTCGAGCAGATGTCGGGAGAGCGGCTCGGACCCAAAGTCGGCCTGGTCCCGGTCCTCCGCGCAGGCCTTGGAATGGTGGACGCGATGCTGGAGCTCCTGCCTGCGGCGCAGGTCTGGCATATCGGTCTCTACCGGGACGAGCGCACGCTGAAGCCGGTCGAGTACTACAACAAGCTGCCTGACGCAGCGACGGTGCAGGTCTGCCTGATCCTCGATCCGATGCTCGCCACCGGCGGCTCAGCTGCGGCCACGGTCGATATCCTCAAGGCTTGGGGGGCCGCGCGCATCAAGCAGGTCTCGCTCATCGCCGCGCCGGAGGGGATCACGACCCTGTCGACGGCCCATCCCGACGTGGATATTCATGTCGCCGCGGTCGACCGGGAGCTCAACCAGAGGGGCTACATCGTGCCGGGCCTGGGCGATGCCGGCGATCGGCAGTTCGGCACCTTCGCTGGGCCGGCCTCGGAGCCTGGTCACAGGTCAGACGAGGAGACGGCCGAGGTGGTCCGCCGTCTGCAGCAAAGAAACGTCCCGAAGGAACGTCCGCGAGTCCGTTGATGCAATCTCTGGAGCTGTTGGTCGCCCCTCCGGGACACCGGGAGCATACCGGCCGGCCTCTTCCCGGGACAACCCCGGTTATCCCCAGGATCGGCCGAGGGACGCCGACTTCTCCACAGTCAATCCCCAGGCCGTTGCACCTCCGCTAGTCTTACGGCCCATGCCGCTCGACGCCACCGACCGCGAACGGGTCATCTTCCTGTGCACGCACAACAGCGCACGCTCGCAGATGGCCGAGGGGATGCTGCGTGCATGGGGCGGAGCGAGATTCGAGGCTTCCAGCGCGGGCACGTTCAAGACCAAGCTCCGGGATGAGGCGGTCGAGGTCATGCGCGAGATCGGGGTCGACATCAGCGCGCAGCAGAGCAAGGCAATCGACCAGCTCGCCGGCCGGCGCTTCGACCGGCTCGTGACGGTCTGCGACGAGGCGAGGGAGGCCTGCCCCACCCTGCCCGGAGTCCGGGCGCAGCAGCACTGGCAGATCGATGACCCATCCGCGGTGACGGGCAACAAGGAAGAGCGAACCGCCGCATTTCGGCGCGCTCGCGACGAGCTTGCCGACCGCGTGCGCGCCCTGGTCGGAGACGCCCGGGCGTAAGCGCCGGTCCGGCCGCGAGCCGAACCGGCGCCCCATTCAGGGGCTCAGCAGCACCCTGTCCTGCAGCACTCGCCGCAGCATTCGCAGTCGCAGTCGGATCGCACGGGTCATCACCTCCTTCCGCGAGCACTATATCGACGCCCGTCAATATAGATGAAGGCTGATATAATGCTCGGCAAATGAAGTCCGCCGACCCTGACGTTCTCCTCCTCTCCGCCTTGGCCGATCCGACTCGGCTCGAGATCGTTCGCCAGCTCGCCGCAGCCAGCGGCGCCTGCGCGTGCGACTTCACCGATTGTTGCGGCGTCAGCCAGCCGACCATCTCGCACCACCTCAAGGTCCTCCGCGACGCCGGCGTCGTGCAGAGCGAACGGCGCGGCACGAATATCTACTACTCGCTCGCGCCATCCGTGGCCGGCCGCTTCGCCTCGATCGGGGCCAGCCTCGCCGGACTCGTCCACATCTCCTGATCGGGCGCTACCCTTTGTGCGGTGAGCCTCATCCTTGCCGCCTGCCCCCACTGCGCCCGTCCCGATGAGCAACCCCTCATCTGCGAGCGTTGCGCCTGGCGCTGGTACGCAAACCCAAAGCCCGCCGCCGGGGTGATCCTCGAGCGAGATGCATCGGTCCTGCTCCTGCGACGGGCGGTCGAGCCCGGACTGGGTGCCTGGGACCTGCCGGCCGGCTACCTCGATCCCGGAGAATCGCCGGAAGAGGCGGCACGTCGCGAGACTTTCGAGGAATCCGGACTGGAGGTCGACCTCGTGCGTCTCGTCGGCGTCTACACCAGCCGACCTGGGAACGCCGTTTCATCCATCTACCTGGCTCGCCAGGTCGACCCGTCGGCCTCCGTCCGGCTCGATGGAGAATCGAGCGACTTCGCCTGGGTCCCAAGCTCGGAGGTGTTCGACTGGCTGCCACGTCTCGCGTTCGGATCGATGGCGGCCGCGCTCTCAGACTGGCTGGCCGGCCGATCCGGTGAGCCCCAGTCCTGAGGCCAATCTGGCTGCGCTACACTCGGAATACCGACCGACAGGAGAGAGATGCCGGACTCCCACGTGAAGGTTGCCGTCACCGGCGCTGCCGGGCAGATCGGCTACGCGCTCCTCTTCCGGGTCGCCTCCGGCCAGATGTTCGGGCCCGGCACCACGGTCGACCTGCAGCTGCTCGAGCTCGAGCAGGCACTGCCGGCGCTCGAGGGGGTCCGCATGGAGCTCGAGGACGGTGCCTTCCCGCTCCTGCGCAAGGTGATCACCACCTCCGCCACGGATGAGGCGTTTGGCGGCGTGAACTGGGCGCTCCTCGTGGGTGCCGTGCCGCGCAAGGCGGGAATGGAGCGCAACGACCTGCTCAAGCTCAACGGCGGCATCTTCACCGGCCAGGGGCGTGCGATTGCGGCGAACGCCGCGGACGACGTCCGGGTTCTGGTGGTCGGCAACCCGTGCAATACCAACTGCCTGATCGCGGCCGCCAATGCGCCGGAAGTGCCACGCGACCGATGGTTCGCGATGACCATGCTCGACGAGAACCGTGGGCGAGCCCAGCTTGCCATGAAGGCCGACGC
>JALYTG010000056.1 GCA_030854405.1 Chloroflexota bacterium
GCCCTTCGACCCGAACCTGCACGAGGCGGTCGTCTACGAGGAGACGACCGAGTATCCCGACAACCAGGTGACCGCCGAGCTGCAGCGCGGCTATCGCCTCCGCGATCGGGTGATTCGCCCCGCGCTCGTCAAGGTTGCGAACAACCCGACAAGCAACGTGAAACCACGACCCGCGGTCAAGGAAGGTTAGATATGGGCAAGATCATCGGCGTCGACCTCGGCACCACCAACTCGGTTGTCGCCGTCATGGAAGGCGGGGAGCCGCAGGTCATCACCAACGCGGAGGGCGGCCGCATCACGCCGTCGGTCGTCGCCTTCGCGAAGTCCGGGGAGCGCCTGGTTGGCCAGGTGGCCAAGCGGCAGGCGATCACAAACCCGGAAAACACGATCTTCAGCATCAAGCGCTTCATGGGGCGTCGCTGGGACGACCCGGAGGTGCAGCGCAGCAAGGACCTGGTGCCGTACGAGGTGATCAAGGATCCCAAGTCGGACGGGGTCGTGGTCAAGCTGGCGAATGAGAAGCACTTCACCCCGCCAGAGATCAGCGCCATGATCCTGCAGAAGCTGAAAGGCGACGCCGAGTCATACCTTGGGGAGAAGGTGACCGAGGCGGTCATCACCGTGCCCGCCTACTTCGACGACACCCAGCGCCAGGCGACCAAGGACGCCGGTCGGATCGCCGGACTCGACGTCAAGCGGATCGTGAACGAGCCGACCGCATCGGCCCTCGCCTACGGGCTCGACAAGACCAAGGACGAGAAGATCGCGGTCTACGACCTGGGCGGCGGCACCTTCGACATCTCGATCCTCGAGCTCTCCGAGGGCGTCTTCGAAGTGCGCAGCACGAACGGCGACACGCACCTGGGCGGCGACGATTTCGACCAGCGGATCATCGAATGGCTGGCGGAGGAGTTCCGCCGGGAGCAGGGAATCGACCTGTCGAAGGATAGGATCGCCCTGCAGCGCCTCAAGGAGGCCGCGGAGAAGGCGAAGATCGAGCTCAGCTCGACAAGCGAGAGCGAGATCAATCTGCCCTTCATCAGCGCCGACGCGACCGGCCCCAAGCACCTGGTCGTGACCCTCTCGCGCGCCAAGCTCGAGGACCTGGTCGCCGACTTGATCAACTCGACGGCAGATCCAGTGAAGAAGGCGCTCGCCGACGCGAATCTCAAGCCGACCGATATCGATGAGGTGATCCTGGTCGGCGGCATGACGCGCATGCCAGCGGTGGTCGAGGCGGTCAAGAAGATGTTCGCCGGCAAGGAGCCTCACAAGGGGGTCAACCCCGACGAGGTGGTGGCGATCGGCGCCGCGATCCAGGCTGGCGTGCTGGCCGGTGAGGTGAAGGACGTCCTCCTGCTCGATGTGACGCCGCTCTCACTCGGCATCGAGACGCTCGGCGGGGTGGCGACCAAGATGATCAACCGCAACACGACCATCCCGACCTCACACACGCAGGTCTTCTCGACCGCCGCGGACAATCAGCCCTCGGTCGACATCGTGGTACTGCAGGGCGAGCGCGAGATGGCCGCCGACAACAAGAAGCTGGCGACCTTCAGGCTCGACGGCATTCCACCGGCTCCCCGGGGCGTGCCGCAGATCGAGGTCACATTCGATATCGACGCCAACGGCATCCTCAACGTGACCGCCAAGGACAAGGCCACAAACAAGGAGCAGAAGGTCACCATCACCGCCTCCTCGATGCTCGCCAAGGAGGATGTGGACCAGATGGTCCGCGATGCGGCCGAACACGCAGAGGAAGACCGAAAGCGCCGCGCCGAGGTCGAGTCCCGCAACGAGGCGGACGCCCTCGTGTTCCAGGCCGAGCGCCTGTTGAAGGACCTCGACGACAAGATGTCGGACGAGGACAAGGCCGAGCTCAACTCACGCATGGAAGCGGTTCGCGAGGCTCTCAAGGGGACCGATGCGGGCGCCATCGACTCCACCAAGCAGCAGCTGGCGGAGGCCCTGCAGCGCGTCGGGACCAAGGCGTACGAGCCGACCCCCGGCGGGGGCGATGGATCCGCGGGCGGCAATGGCGCCGCGGGCGGGGAGCAGCCAGCCGAGGAGGAGGGCGAGACGATCGAGGGCGAGTACAAGGAGGTCTGACCTCCCGCATCCCAGGATGGGCCGCCCGCCCGCTCCCCTTGGCTGGCTTCGCGCGACAGCCGGCGGGGACGGCCGGGTGGCCCTTCACACATCGGGGGATCAGACGCGGCCCGGGTGCGCGCGCTCGTCCGCGTCCCCCGGGCCCGCCCGTTTGCCGTTACGACTGCTAGTCGTACTAACCGTCCGTAATGCGCCGAGCCTTGCCCGTTACGACTGCTGGTCGTACTAAGCAACTTCCGACGGCAATTCGCGGGGGTGGCCAACCGTGTTTCGTGCTCGGAGGAGGCCCGCGAGCCGCGCGCCACGTGGGAAAGATTCTGCTTACCACGACTGGTGGTCGTAACTGCAAAACCGCAGCGGGTCAGACACGGCACCCGGGCGCCGCGGCTCCAGTATTGACGGCCGCGGCCCTCGGACGCGACCCTAGCAGAGATGACGACCGCGTACGACAAGCTGGACTGGGGGCCGACGGCCGAGAGTTTCTCGTGGCCTTCTGGGCGCTCGACGGCCTCGTCCTTCATGCGTCGGCGCCTGATGCGGCCGCGCTCGGGAGGCTGATCGCCCAGCTCCCGTGATCTCGGGCAGAGTGAGATTCAGGCTGCCGGTTGCAGCTCGGCCCGGTCGCTACACTCACCTGACCGATGCGCCTGGCGACCTGGAACGTGAACTCGCTCAAGGCCCGCCTGCCGCGGGTCCTTGACTGGCTCGCAGCCGCACAGCCCGACCTCCTGTGCATGCAGGAGACGAAGCTGACCGACGAGGCGGTGCCGACGCTCGCCTTTCGCGAGCTCGGCTACGAGGTGGTTCACCATGGGCTGGGGCGTTGGAACGGGGTCGCCATCGCGTCACGCGTCGGGGCCACGGACGTGGCGACGGGATTGGGACCGGCGCCCGACGGCTGGACCGACGACGGCGGTCGCCTCATCGCCGCCACCTGCGGCGGCGTCCGAGTGGTCAGCATCTACGTGCCGAACGGGCGGGTCGTGGGCAGCGAGTTCTACGCCGACAAGCTGGCGTGGCTGGATCGGCTCGGTGAGTGGGTGGCCGCCTCGTGTGATTTGACGCAGCCCCTGGCGCTGTGCGGCGACTTCAACGTTGCGCCCGAGGATATCGACGTCTGGGACCCGGTCGCCGCTCACGGCGGGACGCACGTCTCGGCACCCGAGCGCGAGCGCGTGGCCCGGTTGCGCGAGTGGGGCCTGGTCGACATCGTGCGCCGTTTCCATCCCGAGCCGGGCTTCTTCACCTGGTGGGACTACCGCGCGGGGCATTTCCACAAGAATTTCGGGATGCGGATCGACCACGTGTATGTGACTCCGCTGCTGGCGGCTCGAGTGCTCGCCGCAGAGCGCGACCGCGACGCCCGCAAGCCTTCGTCGTTCGAGGGCATTCCGTCCGACCACGCGCCCCTCGTGGTCGACCTCGCCGACTAGCCCAGACGGCGCAGCGCGCCGGCGATTTCGCGGCCGGACCTCGTTCGCGGCCAGCTGATCCTGTCGGTCCCGACGAATGACCGATACGCCTCGAGCGCGTCGGACAGCGCCAGAAGGAAGGCTGGTTCCTGCAGCGGCTCAAAGCCGTTCTGGAACCAGATGCCCAGGATGCGGAGCCGCTGCTCCCGGCGGTCGTAACGTGGCTCAATGCGGCCCACCATTCGGTCGCCAAAGAGGATCGGCAGCACGTAGTAGCCGTGCCGGCGCTTGGCTGCCGGAACGTAGACCTCCCACAGGTAGTCGAAGGCGAAGAGGCCGCGCAGCTGGCGTCGGTCCCAGACGAGCGGGTCGAGCGGCGCCAGGAAGGTGATCGCGTCCGGCACCGGCCCAGAGCCGCGGAGGATCGGCAGCTCCTCGGTCAGCACGTAGCGCGTCCCGGGCATCCCCTCGACCTCGGCCGGCGTGAGGAGACCGGCCTCGACCAGCTCGGCGAGGCGTCGGGCCCGTTCGGGCGTGGTCCCGGTCCCCCGCACGATATCGCCCTGGCCGCTGCCGCCCAGCAGCCCGACGGCGCGGTATCGGCTCAGCAGACGGTGGCGCATAGCGCCCTCCTCGCTCTCGGAGCGCGCGAGCAGGTCCTCGGGAACGAGCCGCTCGATGAGGTCGTAGTAGCGCCGGTTTCCTTCGCGCCGCTCGATCCCGAGTCCGCCGCTGACGAAGAGCGCCTCCATGACCGCCCTGGCCGCCCGGGTAGGCGCCCACCACCAGTCGACCGCGTGGGCGTGGTCTCCGAAGGTGGCGGTCGAGAGCGGGCCCTCGGCTCGGATACGCTCGAGGATGGCATCGACCGTCTTCGCCTGGTCGCGCAGGATGGTGATCCCGTACTCGCGCCTGTTGCGCTCCCACGAGATGCGGTGGTAGGGCAGCTCGCTCATGGGAACGATGTTCAGACTCTTGTTGTAGAGCTCGATCAGGCGTCGCTCCGGGCCGTACAGCCACTGCTCGCACCACCCGCGCCGATAGCCCCCGATCCGGGCGTGCAGGACGAGATCGTGGCTGCGAGCCCCAGGCACCTCCAGCGGATCGAACTGAAGGCTCCCCAGCCGCTCGACGACCTCCAGGACCGATTCCGGCTTCGCCGGCAGCTCACGCGGCGGCGCCAGCAGATGGCGCCGCACCAGGAAGCGGCGGGCGCGCTCGGCCGAGATCCGCAGGGGTGGCATCGGCCGGCATGCTAGCCGATCCAAATGCCCGAGCCCGTGTCCTGATCCGGCTGGCACTCTACGGTTGAGAGTGCTGTTTGCTAGAATCCCGCCTCGATGGCGGTGAAGCGTGATTACTACGACGTGCTGGGCGTGCCGCGCGAGGCGAGCGACGAGCAGATCAAGCGTGCCTTTCGCAAGCTGGCGCAGCAGCACCACCCTGACATCGATCTGAGTGCTGGCGCGGACGAGCGCTTCAAGGAATTGAACGAGGCGTACCGCGTCCTCTCCGACCGGCAGCGCCGAACCGCATATGACATGTTCGGGCACGCCGGCGTCGAGGGCGGGGGTGGCGGGTTCGAGGGCTTCGGCGGCGGATTCGGCCCGTTCGGTGACATCTTCGACGCCTTCTTCGGCGGTACGCCGGCGGGCTCGCGGCGACGCTCCAGGGTCGTGGCGGGCTCGGACCTGCGCTACAACCTCTCGATCGAGTTTGGGGAGGCCGTCTTTGGCGTCGTCAGGGAGATCGCCTTTCCGACCCTCGTGCGCTGCTCAGCGTGCGAGGGCACGGGCGGGGAGCCGGGTACCGAGCCGCAGCGTTGCCCCGAGTGTAATGGGAGCGGAGAGAAGCGACGGGTGGCGCAGACGATCCTCGGACAGATGGTGAATATCGTGGCCTGCCCGCGCTGCGGCGGCGAGGGCCAGATCCTGTCCACGCCATGCCACCACTGCAACGGCGACGGGCGCATCCGAGAGGAGCGCCGGCTAGAAGTGAACGTGCCTGCCGGAATAGACGATGGCCAGCGGATCGCTATCGAGGGCCACGGTGAGGCGGGACCGCGCGGCGGGCCAGCCGGCGACCTCTATGTGGTCGTCGACGTGCGCGATCATGCCCAGCTTGCGCGGCGCGGGACCGAGCTCTTCCACGAGCTGCCGGTCACGTACCCGCAGGCCGCTCTGGGCGCGACCCTTAACGTCCCGACGGTCGAGGGCAGCGAGGAGGTCGAGGTGCCGCCCGGCACTCAGGGCGGCGACGAGATCCGCCTGCGCGGCAAGGGCGTTCCGCGCCTGCGGGGAACCGGTCGCGGCGACCTGCACGTCATCGTCAACGTCGTCGTGCCGGCCAAGCTCTCGAAGCGGGAGCGTGAGCTGCTCCACGAGCTCGACAAGGTCGGCGCTCCAGCCCAGCTACCGAAGGGTGGACCGCGCGTCATGGATCGCATCCGCGACCTATTCTCCTAGCGCGTGCGCTGGCTGGCTCTCACTGTCGAGGTGGACGTCGAGGCGATCGAGGCGGTCTCGGAGGTCTTCGGGCGTCTGGGCCGGGGGGCCGCGGTGCGCCCCACCCGGCTCATCCGCGACCCCGGCGACGAGCTTTCCGCGCGCGAGGACACCAGCGCGCCATACGAGCTGACGGTGCACATCCCTGACGACAATGCCGCGGCCGGTGCCGTCGATGCGACGGAGCGCGCCCTCTGGCACCTCCAGGCCTTCGGCCTTCGCCCCGTGGGCGGCCTGCAGGTGACCGCGGTCGAAGAGTCGGACTGGATGGAGGCGTGGAAGGCCGGCTACACGCCGCAGCGCATCGGGCGCATCGTGGTGCTGCCCTCCTGGCTGGACGAACCGATCAGCGCCGCAGAGGTGCTGCTGAGGCTCGATCCGGGCATGGCCTTCGGGACCGGGCTCCATCCGACGACCCGCGGCTGCCTCCGGCTCCTACAGGAGCTCCGGCCGATGCCACCCGCCGTCCTCGACGTCGGCTCAGGTTCGGGAATCCTCGCCTTGGCCGCTCTCAAGCTGGGTGTCGAGCGCGCCGTCTGTTTCGACACAGATGCCGTCGCCGTCGAAGCCACGCTCGCCAATGCTGCCACCAACGGCCTGAGCGACCGCGTCGACGCTCGACGGGGAAGCTTGCCCGAAGAGGTCCCCGAGCGCTTCCCGCTGGTCGTCGCCAATCTCGTGGCGAGCCTGCTCGTCGAGCTGGCACCGCGCCTGGCGGCGCATGCCACGCCCGGTGCGACACTGCTGGCGAGTGGGATCATCGACCGGCGTGCCGGCGAGGTGATCGGGGCCCTGACCAGAGCCGAGCTCATCCTGCGGGAGCGGATCGACGAGGACGAGTGGGTGTCGCTGCGCCTGGAGCGGGTGTGAACCGCTTCTTCGTCGACAGCCTCGCCGACGAGCGGATTACGCTCCCCTCGAACGTGGCGCACCAGGTCCGTCGCGTCCTGCGCCTGGACGATGGCGAGCGGATTGTGCTTCTGTCGGGTGGCAACGAAGCGGTCTGCCGGTTGGAAGGCGACGGGTGCATCGTGGAGGAGCGGCGACCCTCGCTCGGCGAAGCGCAGCATCGGCTGACCGTCTGCCAGGCCCTGCTGAAAGGTGACCACCTCGAGCAAGTGGTGCAGCAGGGGACCGAGATCGGCGTCGCCCGCTTCCGGCTGCTGGTGAGCGCTCGCTGCGTGGCGCGTGGGGTGAGCGCCCACAAACTCGCGCGGCTCCGCGCGATCGCGCGCGAATCGGCCGAGCAGTCGGAGCGGGGCATCGTCCCGGAGGTCCACGCACCGGTCCCCCTGGCCGAGGTCCTGGAAGCGGGATCGGTGCTGCTCTATGAGCGGCATGGCGGCGAGCGCCTCTCAGCCATCGAGCCGCCACAGAGCGTGATCATCGGTCCCGAGGGAGGATTCAACGCCGAGGAGGTCGCGGCAGCCAAGCGTGCGGGCGTGCAGCTCGCCGGACTTGGGCCTCGAATCCTTCGTTCACGGTCCGTGGCAGGCGCAGCAGCCGCCGTCATCTTGTCGCGGACTGGCGATTTCGCCTAGCCTTGGCCCATGGCAGAACAGTGCCTCTTCTGCCGGATTGCCTCCGGCGAGATCCAGGCAGACATCGTTCACAGCGACCACGAGCTGGTCCTCTTCCGGGACGTCAATCCGCAGGCGCCGACTCACGTGCTGGCGATCCCCCGTCGCCACATCGCCTCGGCCCATGAGCTCGGACCCGGAGACGGCGCCCTGCTGGCCGCCCTCTTCGACGCTTTGCGTGTCACCGCGGATGCCGAAGGGCTCGCGGATGGCTACCGGATCGTGACCAACGTCGGTCCCGCGGCCGGCCAGAGCGTGGAGCACCTGCACTTCCACCTGCTCGGCGGTCGCCGGCTCACCTGGCCGCCCGGGTGAAGACGGAGCCCGACCGCTCCGACTGGCGCCGGCCTAGCCCTCTGGACGAACCGCCCGGCCCTCACTCGTCGGCGCGTTCTCCTGTCTGCGCACGACCCATTGGTCGCGCCAGGTGGGGGCATCAAACCGTGGGGCCCAATAGACCGTCTCGTGCCGGATGCTTCCGCTGCTCAGCTCCATGAGGTCGACGCACAGGTAAGTCACCCCATCCGGATAGGCCACCTCCCACTCGCCGACCCAGAAGTCACCCTGGCCGGCTATGCGCGCCAGCGTGCCGCTGGGTGTGACCACGAAGCGGTCCTCGGTGCCCGCGATGCGCGTGATCCGCGATGTCGGCGCGCCGCCGGGATAGTTGGAGATGATCTGGCTGTACGCGTCGTGGTCAACGACACGCTCGTCAGACTGGGGCCAATCCACGGTCCAGTCCGGATGCCGGAGGGCAGCCTGTCCGCTCAGGTCACCCGCCACAGTGGCTCGCACATAGCCGTGTACCACGTCTTCGTTGGTCATCTGGGCCTACCGTCTCACTGCTTAGGCGCTTGCCAAGGGACGATCTCTAGACCCGACCCGCCTGGGCTCGGCCCCGGCGCGCAACGGCATCGACGGTGACGGCCGCCAGGAGGACGGAGCCGGTGATCATCTGCTTCACCGCCGGCTCGAAGGAGAGCAGGTCCATGCCGTTCGAGATCGACTGGATGACGAGAATGCCGAGCAGTGCGGCCCACACAGATCCCCGGCCGCCGAAGAGACTCGTTCCGCCGATGACGGCCGAAGCGATCGCATTGAGCAGCACGTCGCCGGAGCCGGCCGACTGGTTCACGGCCAGCAGCCGCGACGCCGCAAGGATGCCGCCCCAAGCCGCGAACGTGGACGCCAGGACGAAGACCGCGACGCGCACGCGGCGAATCGGAATGCCGGCGCGTCGCGCCGCTTCCGCATTGCCGCCGACCGCGAAGACCATGCGGCCAAAGCGCGTCCTCCTGGCCACGTAATCCATCACGACGATGAGGCCAATCAGGAAGACGAGGGAGAGGGGCATCCCTCGATCCTCGCCGAAGACGAGGATCGCCGCGGCGGTTCCGAGTGCGACGACCAGCACCCGGAAGCCGATGAAGAAGAGCGGCTCGGCTCGGAGCCCTGCCGCCTTCCGCCCGCGCCGGGCGACATACCCTGACCCGGCGATGTAAACAACGAAGATCGCGCCAAGGATCCACGCCGTGGCTCCGGTGAAGAACGTCCCGGCCAACCCGACGATGAAGGGATCGGCGAGGTTCAGAGTACCCGTGCTCCCGAGCACGAAGAGCAGCGTGCCCGCCCAGCCGATGAGGCCGGCGAGGGTCACGACGAACGACGGGATTCCAAAGCGCGTGATCCAGATGCCATGGAGGAACCCGATGGCGGCGCCGACGGCCAGTCCCAGCAGGACCGCCAGAGGTGCGGGCAGCCCCATCTTGATGTTGAGGACGGCCATCACGGCCGCGCACAGGCCGCTGACGATGCCGACCGTGAGGTCGATCTCGCCCAGCAATAGGACGAACACCACGCCCACCGCGATGGTCCCCACGGCAGCCATCTGCAGAGCGAGGTTTACGAGGTTGAGCGGGTTGAAGAAGGCGCCGTGGGAGGCCCACCAGAAGACGCCCCAGATCACGATCAGACCGATGACGACCGGCACCTGTCCGAGCTCGCCCTGCGCCAGCCGCGTCCGATACAGCGCGACCAGGCCGCCGAGTCCTTCGCGCTCGGCGACGAGCCGCGGGTCGTCGACCATGGTCCCGGTCACGCCTGGGCTCCCTTGGCGGCGCCGGTCATGAGCCCCACCAGTTGCTCGCGTCCGACCGATGCGGCCTCATACGTCCCGACGTACCGTCCGAGACGCAGGACCGTAATCCTGTCCGCCACCTCGAACACATCCTCGAGGTTGTGGCTGATGAGAACGACCCCGTGCCCTTCGTCCCGAAGACGCCGCACGAGATCGAGGACTTCCTTCGTCTGCGCTACGCCGAGAGCGGCTGTCGGCTCGTCGAGGAGGACGACCTTGTTCTCCCACAGGACCGACCGGGCAACGGCGACCGATTGCCGCTGTCCCCCCGAGAGCGAGGCGATCGGGATTCGAACGCTGGGGAGCTTGACCGAGAGGCGCCGCAGCACGCCCACGGCGTGCTGCTCCATGCCAATCTCATCCATGACGCCGAGGGGCCCATCCGGGCGGCCGGTTTCGCGGCCGAGATACAGGTTCCCGACGACGTCGAGGTTGTCGCAGAGTGCGAGGTCCTGGTAGACCGTTGCGATGCCGAGCGCGGTGGAGTCGTTCGGAGTCCGGATCGAGACCTCGCTGCCCTGCCACCGGATCGCGCCTTCGTCGATCGGATAGATGCCCGCGATCGCCTTGACGAGCGTGGACTTGCCTGCGCCGTTGTCGCCCACCAGGGCCATCACCTCGCCGGCTTTGACCTCGAAATGGACATCCGTCAGGGCCTGCACCGCGCCGAAGCGCTTGCTGATGCCCTCCATGACCAGGAGAGAGGCACTTTCTGCGACGGCCATACCGACCTCCGACGCTGTGGGCGGCCAAAGAAAAGAGACGGCGGGAAGCCTACGCTTCCCGCCGTCTCGATGTGGGCCCTGAGAGGATTACTTGAGACCGGCCGCCGTGCAGGCGCCGGCGAAGTCCGCCGTGCAGATCTGCGCTGCGGTATAGAACCCATCGGCAATGACCGAATCGACGACCGACTTCGTTCCTGCGGTCTTCCCGTCGAGCGTGACGCCGATCACCGCGATCTTCTCGGTCGGGACCTTGATCGTCCCGTTGTCCTCGGTCGCGTTGAACTTCGCGGCATCGGGCGTCTTGCCGCTGAGCAGGTCGCACGCGACCGCAGCCGACTCCTCGGCGAGGGTCTTGTACGGCTTGTAGACCGTCATGAACTGCTCGCCCGCAACGATCCGCTGGATCCCGGCAAGCTCCGCATCCTGGCCCGTCGTTGGCTTGGTCTTGGGGTCGACGCCGTTGGCCTTCATGGCCGCAATCGCTCCACCGGCACCGCCGTCGTTGGCGACGTAGACGCCATCGAAGCCGTCCTTGCCGAGTTTTGCGATCGCAGCTTCCATGATCTGCTGGGCCTCGGTGGCCAGCCAGTTGGCCATTGCGTCTTCCTTGACGATCTGGACCTTCCCGTCGAGTGCAGCGTGTGCTCCGGCCTTGAAGAGGGAGGCGTTGTTGTCCTTTGGTGAGCCGTTAATCCAGACGAGCTTGGGGTTCGTCTTGCCGTCGGCGGTGAGCTTGGCGAGCAGCGTTTCGCCCTGGATCGTCCCCACCGAGTTGCTGTCGAACTCGATGTAATAGTCAGGCTTCGAGTTGCCCTTTACCAGGCGGTCGTAGCTCACGACCTTGATGCCCTTGGCCTGCGCCTCCGTCACGATCTTCCCCGCCGCATCGGCGTCGTTGGGATCGAGGACGATGACCTTGGCGCCCTTGGAGATCTCCGCTTCAGCCTGCTGGAGCTGCGTCGCGTCGTCGCCACTGGCGTTCGCGTAGTCCAGCGTGGCACTCGGGCAAAGCTCCTTGAACTTCGCGCTGAAGAGGGGATTGTCGGCCGCCTCGTAGCGAGCCGTCCGCTTCTCCGGCAGAAGAAACGCAACGATGCCGCTCGCCCCGCCTCCTCCGCCTCCTCCGGCGCTCGCCGAGGGATTCGTGCTTGGCGACGAGCAGGCCGCCAGGGCCAGCATCGCCCCAATGACAAGCACGACAGGGCGCCGAGTCTTCCTAAGCATTGAGAGATCCTCCGTGGAC
>JALYTG010000218.1 GCA_030854405.1 Chloroflexota bacterium
GATAGTCGCGCAGGAGGCTGACCGCGACCGGGGCGGCGGCGATCGCGGCGGCGGCCAGCAGTCCCATCCAGCCCAGCGACGCACCGCTCATGAAGAGCATTCCGAGGAGGATTGCGACGAAGACCAGGGCGGTCCCGAGATCAGGCTGCAGGAAGACGAGAGCTGTCGGTATGGCCATGATCAGCCCGGCGCCAACGATCGTCGAGAGGCGTCCGACGCGGGTGCGCCGCTTGGTCAGGTAGCTCGCGAGCACGATGATCATCAGGACCTTGCTGATCTCGCTGAATTGGAAATCGAGACCGGCAACGGTGACCGACATCTGCGCCCCGAAGAGCCGGGTCCCGATGAACATTGTGAGCGTCAGCAAGCCGAGAACCACCAGGTAGATCGGCACAGTGAGCGTATCGAGCCAGTGGTAGTCGACGCTCGAAACCACGAAGAAGAGGGTCAGACCGATGCCGGCCCAGATCAGCGTCTTCACCGTCTGGGAGAGGCCCACTCCGGCGCCGCCGGCGCCGTAGCCGGCCGAGTACCCCAGCACGACGCCAAAGCCGATCAGCAGGAGCATGTACAGGAAGAGCTGCAGGTCGAAGCTGCGCCACGCGCGCTCGCGAACGCTGTCGACGAAGGTCGCCGATGCCGCACCCATCAGTTGGCCGCGACCAGGCTGAAATTCTTCGGATCGAGCCGCAGGTCCTGCTTGAGCTTGAAGTACTTCTGCAGGAAATACTTCACCACCTCGGTCGACACGTTGCCCGGCACGATGGCCGCGTAGCTGAAGGTGAGGACGGCGAGCTGGGCGTCCGAGGCGCCCGGGCTCGACGGGAGATACGCGACGAACCACGAGTGGAAGGGCAGGCTCCCGTCGGCTTTCGGCTGGCCGAACTCTGCTGTGCCGGTCTTGCCTGCCAGGGTGCCGGGCAGCTTGAGCTCCGAGATGTTATAGGCGTGGCCCGAGGTGATCACTTTGCGCGCGGCGATTCGCAGGGTTCGCAGGTGCTCGGGGCTCGCATCGACAGTCGCGAGTCGCTCCGGTGCGTAGGGGCGCGTCAGCTTCCCGCTGCGATCCGTCTCTCCGCGCACGATCATCGGTCTCATCAGGTTCCCACCGTTGGCGAGCGCCGCATACGCGTTGAGCAGCTGCATGGGGGTCACGGCGATCACGTTCTGCCCAATGCCGGCCTGTGCGACCTCTCCGGTAAAGACTCCTGACCGTCCCTGCTCCTGAGCCCAGCGAGTGCTGGCCACGGTTCCGGCCGCCTCCCCGGGCAGGCGGATCCCGGACGGCTTCCCGAAGCCGAGATGGTGCGCCCAGCCGGCGAGCGGATCGATTCCCACCTTGATCGCCATCTGGTAGAAGAAGGTGTCCGAGCTGAGCGCGAAGGCATCTACCAGGTTGAGTGGTCCGAAGCCGGCCTTGTTCCAATCGAAGAGGCAGTCGCCGGCGGGCGCGTTCGGGATCTGGTAGCAGCCGTAGGTCGGCCACAGCCGCGTCGAATCGGTCACCCCCTCCTCGAGCGCGGAAAGGGCCGTGACCAGCTTGTAGGTCGACCCGGGAGGATAGATGTCGCTGATGGCGTGGTTACGCAGAGGTTTGTCGGGGTCATCGAGGTAGATGCTGAAGTCCTTGCTGCTGATCCCGCGAGCGAACTTGTTGTTGTCGTACGTCGGCAACGAGACCATGGCCAGGATCTCACCGGTTTGCGGATTCATTACGATGGTGACGCCCTGGCTGACGCCCGCCGCTCTTATGCCCCATGTCAATGCATCCGTCGCCATGCGCTGAATATCTGCGTCGATGGTGAGCTGGAGGTTCTTGCCGGCCTGCGGCTGGGCGAGCGTCTCGAGGACCTTCCCCTGGCGCCCGCTGGCATCACGCTCCACCAGCTGCGAGCCGTAGATCCCGCGCAGCTCGGTCTCGAAGGACCGCTCGATGCCGTCCTTGCCGATCACGTCGTCGTGCAGATAGCCGCGCGGCTGCAGGTCGGGGAGCTGCGCGGCCGTGACGGGACCGGTGTAGCCCAATACGTGGGCCAGCAGCGAACCACCGACCGCGCCGGTCTGATCGAGATACTCGCGGATCGGCTCAACCTCGACCACCACGCCGGGGAGCCGCCCGTGCTCCTCGCTGATCAGCAACGCCGCCTCGCGGCTGACGCCGTGCGCGATCGGGACTAGGTCGAAGGGCGAGCCACGGAAGGCGGTGAGGCGGGCCGCCAGCTGATCCGCCGGTGTGCCGGTCAGCTCGGCCACGCGCTGGAGCACGGCGCTCCGCTTGGCGGGCGCCAGGTCGGCGGGGCGGACCTTGACCGCCCAGGACGGAGTGTTGACCACCACGGGACGACCCGTTCGGTCAAAGACGAGGCCGCGGGGGGCGGGAATCGGCGCGTTGACGGTGCGAGCCGCAGCGGCGCGTTCGGCATAGAACGACCCATTCAGGACCTGGACCTGGAACAGCCGTCCGCCGAGCAGGGTCAGGAGGAGGGCCGCCGCTACGCCGAATGCGACGAACCGCGACCGGGAGCGCGGCAGGTCCAGAAGCCCCTCGTTCAGGTCGGCCACGGACTCACCAGGCGGCCTTCTCCTCCGGCGCGTATCGCTCGGCGAGGAGGCGTGTCGGGTAGAGAAGCGCGGCACCGATGGCGGCGTTGAGCAGCGCGGCCGGAACGATGAGCTGCATGGGCAGCGCGGCCGGCAGGGGCTCGCCGACCAGACGCAGGATCAGCAGGGTCGCGACATCGACACCCACGCTCGCGGCAAATACGGCGATCACGGGGTAGATCCACGGCAGCCTGCCCAGCGCTCGCTGGCCACCGGCGACCACGACTGCCGCGCCGAGCAGTGTGAGCGGGATGAGACCGAGCGGCTCGGGAACGAGCAGATTGGCGGTCGTGCCTGCCACGAACGCCCAGGTCAGGCCGGGCAGGAAGCCGAAGCAGGCCGTCACGAGGACCACCGCAACCTCGACCAGGTTGGGTTTTACGCCAGCGACCTCGATCGAAGGCGAGAGGCCAGCGTGCAGGATGCCGACAATGACCGCGAGGAGGATGCTGGGATAGGTGATCGTCAGGCTCCCGCTAATTTCCGCTCGGACGGCTGCCATTGGCGAGTATAGGAGCGCCGGCGCACCGCCACCGATCGAACGGACTACATCCGGTAGCGCTCCTTCATCTGTTGATAACGCTCCCAGGTTCGGCGGTCGATCTCAGGCCCGAGCCGCGATTCGAGCAGCGGAATGAGCACGGTCCGAAGGTAAGGTCCGCGCGCCATCCATTGGAAATAGCGTCGCCCCGAGTGGTTATACGGACCGTACAAGCGGCCGCCGGGGAAGGTCGCCATCAGCCAGCGGAAGAGCGACTCATGATCGACGTGCATTCTCAGGGTGACCTGCGGCTGGCGACCGTCGCCGCCGAAATGGCCCTCGCCGATGAGAATCCCGATCAGGACTCCGATCTGCACCTCACCCGGGAAAGGCGCTGTTTCACCGTAAGGATCCACGTGAAACGGAATGCCTCCTGCCCGCTGTTTCACCGTAAGGTATCACGTGAAACAAGCCGCGCCAGCGGGTCGCCGGTAAGCGCGCGGTAACCGGCTGATACAGCCCCAAACTGGTAGAATAGGGAGGCCCCATCGGCGAACTCGCAGCGGAGTGTGCGTGGTCAGGGTTACAGCGTGTACGAACCAGAAGGGCGGCGTCGGGAAGACCACCACGGTCATCAACCTCGCAGCATTTCTGGCTCTCTCCGGGACTTCGACGCTTGTCATCGACCTTGATCCGCAGGGCAACGCGACGAGTGGGCTGGGTGTCGATCGACCGGCGTTCGGGCGCTCGGTCTACCAGGCGATCGTGGAAAGAGCGCCAATCGGGGAGCTGGTGATCGGGACGGCGATCGACGGCCTCGACCTCGTCCCGTCGGCCCCTGAGCTATCCGGCGCGGAGATCGAGCTCGTCCCCGTGACGGCGCGCGAGCGACGCCTGGCGGCCAGCTTGGGCGACCTCGACGGACGCTATCAGCGGGTCCTGATCGATTGTCCCCCGTCGCTGGGGTTGCTGACGGTCAATGCCCTGACCGCAGCCGATGGGGTCCTGATCCCGATCCAGACCGAGTACTACGCCCTGGAAGGCCTGAGCCAGCTTGTGCATACGATCCGCCGCGTCCGCGAGGCGCTGAATCCCCGACTCCAGATCGAGGGAGTCCTGTTGACGATGTACGACGCGCGCACGAACCTCTCGGCGCAAGTCGCGGCCGAGGTGCGCCGCCACATGCAGGGGAGTGTCTTCGATACGATCGTGCCTCGCAGCGT
>JALYTG010000219.1 GCA_030854405.1 Chloroflexota bacterium
CTCTGAACCTGGACCTTGTCAACGCGCAACAGGCGCGACGCGTGATCGACCGCCTGGTCGGCTACAAGCTGAGCCCACTTGTCGCCAGCAAGATCCGCCGCGGCCTCTCTGCCGGGCGCGTGCAGAGCGTGGCGGTTCGACTCGTGGTCGAGCGTGAGCGCGAGATCGACGCCTTTGATGCCGAGGAGTACTGGAGTCTCGCCGCACTCCTCAACCGGCGGGGCGCGAGTGGGTCGTTCAGCGCCGAGCTGACCCGGATCGACCGCGAGAAGGCGCGCATCGGCTCGGAGGCGGAGGCGCGCGAGCACGAGGCCGGCCTGCGCGCCGCAGAGTACCGCGTCACGAAGGTGACCACCAGCGAGCGCCGGCGCAACGCACCGCCTCCGTTCACGACAAGCACCCTGCAGCAGGAGGCCTCGCGCAAGCTCGGCTTCAGCGCGCGGCGCACGATGAGCTCGGCGCAGCGCCTCTACGAAGGGGTTCAGCTGCCGGACGGGCAGTCCGGCCTCATCACCTACATGCGAACCGACTCGGTGGCGATCTCCACCGGTGCGGTGGCGGAAGCACGCGCCCTCATCAGCGAGCGCTACGGCGCGGACTTCGTGCCGAAGCGCGCCAATGCCTACCGCACCCGCACCCGCGGCGCACAGGAGGCGCACGAGGCGATTCGGCCGAGCAGCTTTGCGCGGACACCGGAATCGGTCCGCAGGCACCTGAAGCCGGACGAGTACCGGCTCTACGAGCTGATCTGGCGGCGGGCTACGGCCAGCCAGATGGCAGCTGCGCGCTTCGAGCTGGTTGGTGTCGACGTTGAGGCTGGACGCTACACGCTCCACGCCGGGGCGAGCCGGCGCACGTTCGACGGCTACCAGGCAGTCTACGTCGAGGGCCGCGACGACGAGGAGGATGAGCGGCTGGTCGTCCTCCCCGACCTGAGCGAGGGCGAGCCCCTCGACCTGGCGGACCTGACCGCGGAGCAGCACTTCACCCAGCCGCCGCCGCGCTACAGCGAGGCGACCCTGATCCGGGCCCTCGAGGAGCACGGGATCGGTCGCCCGTCGACCTACGCGCCGACGCTCGAGACGATCCGGCAGCGCGGCTACGTCGAGACAAAGGAGCGGCGCCTCTTTCCGACCGAATCCGCGTTCCGCGTCACCGACCTGTTGGTCGAGCACTTCCCCGAGGTGGTCGACGTGGAGTTCACCGCTCGCATGGAGGAGCAGCTCGACGAGGTCGCGGCCGGCAAGATCGACTGGGTGCCGGTCGTGCGCGGCTTCTACGAGCCGTTCGCCGCGAAGATCAGCGAGGGACGCGAGAAGATCGCCAAGCAGGTGGAGCTGACCGACATCGTCTGCCCGGTCTCCGGTCACCTGCTCATGAAGCGCTTCGGACGCAACGGATGGTTCCTGGGTTGCAGCGGCTACCCCGAATGCAAGTACACCCAGCCACTCCCAGGGGAGGAGGCCGAAGCAACGGATCTTCCCGGCGTCGGCGAGGTCTGCCCGCTGTGCGAGATCGGCCATCTGACGGCGAAGCGCGGCCGATTCGGGCCGTTCGTGGGCTGTGACCGCTATCCGGAATGCAAGTTCATCAAGAAGGGCGCGGCTCCGGCGACGGAGCGCTTCGGCACCTGCCCGCAGTGCGGCGAGGGAATGGTCGTCACCAAGCGCAGCAGACGGGGGCGCAACTTCTGGGGATGCGATCGCTATCCCGACTGCGACTACTCGAGCTGGACGCGACCGAGCGCCGAGACCAGGGGCGAACCGGCCGAGCAGGCCGAGCCGGACGATCGGACCGACCGCGAACCCGTTGGCGCGGCCGGCGGGGCCGGTGACTGACCGCCGCACTGCGGCGGCGGGCGGGGCTGCCGAGGCGCGGGATCGATTCCTGGCCCACCTTGCGGGACGAAATGCCTCGCCCGGCACCGTTGTCGAATATCGCCGCCATGTGACCGAGTTCCTTGGGTTCCTGGCGCGTCGCGGGGACGATTGGCGTAACCCCGATCGGGCTGCCGTGCGCGCATACCTTGGCGAGCTCGCGGAGCGGCAGCTCGCACCGAGCACGGTCGGCGGGCATCTCGCCGCCGCCCGGTCGTTCTATCGCCACGCCGCGCGGCAGGGCTGGATTGCCGCGGACCCGCTGACCGGCGTTCGGTCACCGAAGCGCGCGACGCGCCTCCCGCGCGTGCTTTCCGTGGAGGATGCCGGCCGGCTCGTCGACGCACCACGGCGGCGGGCCGCCACCGATCTGCGCGGCGGCGCATTGGCGCGCCGCGACGCGGCGATTCTCGAGCTCCTGTACGCGACTGGTATGCGGATCAGCGAGCTTGCCGGCCTCACCCTGGACCGCGTGGATCTTGCTCGGCGTCGCCTGCGGGTCATGGGAAAGGGCGCAAAGGAGCGGGAGCTGCTCTTCGGCCGGCACGCCGAACGCGCCCTGGGTGCCTATCTCAACGTGGGTCGTCCGCTCCTTCTCACTGGATCGCCGGCGGCGGTATTTCTCAACGCGCGCGGCGGGCCGTTGAGCGCTCGCGGGGCGCGGATGGTGGTCGACCGCTGGGTCGAGCGCAGCGGGGTCCCTGCGGGGGCGTCGCCGCACACCCTGCGCCATTCCTTCGCCACCCATCTCCTCGAGGGCGGGGCCGATCTCCGCAGTGTCCAGGAGCTGCTCGGCCACGCCAACCTGCAGACGACGCAGATCTACACCCACCTCTCCGATGCCGCCGTGCGCGACGCCTATCGCTCGGCGCACCCACGCGCTGGCCGCACGCCGCGGTGAAGGCGCCGCTCGCCTTCAGACCGGCGACAGATGCGGACCGAGACGAATGGCAGACCTTCCTGGAGCAGCATGCATCGGGCGATTTCCTGCACGACTGGGCCTGGGCACCGGTCGCGGAGCTCGATGGTCAGCCGCAACGCCGCTTCGTTCTCAGCGAGGACAGTCAGCCGGTCGCCATCGCTGCCGCGCAGGCCCGTCCGCTGGCCGGCGGCCGTAGCTTCTGGTACGTGCCGCACGGCCCGGTGCTCGACTATGCGGCCGATGAGGCGAACCGGCGCGTGGCTGCCACGCTCGATGGCTTGCGCGATGCCGGACGCCAGGAGCGGGCGATGGCGGTCAAGATCGAGCCGCGCCTCGAGGCGGGTACGCCCGAGCTTTCCGCGCTGAGTGGCCACCGATTGCGCAAGACGCCCGGTACGCTGCAGGTCGCGCAGACGCGCATCGTGGAGCTCGCCGCGGACGACGAGAAGATGCTCGCCGGCTTCGATAAGGACACGCGCTACTCGGTCCGTCGCGCGCAGCGTGAGGGCGTCACGGTGCGCGCGATCCGCGAGGCGGAGGACCTGCGCGCGATCGACGCCCTGCACCAGCTGGTCGAGGCGACGCAGCAGCGCGCACGCTTTCCGATGCCGCCGCTGGCGCGCTACCGAACCGCGTGGTCGGCGCTCGCCGGCGCGGGCAGGGCGCGCATTCTCGAGGCCAGAGTCGGCGATGAGCTGCTGGCCTCCGCGATGCTGGTCATCGAGGGCGATCGCTCCTTCTACCTCTTCAGCGGCTCCTGTCGAGAGGCGGCCGGCGAGCCGAAGCGCTACGCCTCGTATGCGCTCCAGTGGGCCATGATGCGGGACGCCCGTGACAGCGGCGTCCGATACCACGATCTGTGGGGAATCGCCCCGCTGGGCGCCGGCCCTGACCATCCATGGCACGGCGTCGGGCTCTTCAAGAAGGGCTTCGGGGGGCGTGAGGTGGTATGGGCCGGCAGCTGGGACCTCGTGATCGACCCGAACCTGTATTGGTTGCGGGAGGCGGCCTCAATCATGCGCCGGGCGGTCGCAAGGCTGCGCCCGGCTGGGTCCGATGACTGAGCAGCGAATGGGGCTCGGCGAGCTGGCCGACCTCATCGGTCCCGAGCGGGTGGTCGGTCTGCCGGTGGGCGAGGTGACGGCCCTCACCTATGACTCGCGCCGGGTGACGCCGGCGAGCCTCTTCTTCGCGGTGCCGGGGATCCACGTCGACGGGCACGAGTTCGTGGCGCAGGCGGTCGAGCGTGGAGCCATCGGGGTCGTGACGGAGCGTGAGCTTCCCGGGGTCGCGGTGCCGCAGCTGGTCGTCGATCGCACGCGACGGGCGATGGCCGATGCCGCTGATGCCTGGTTCGGGCGACCAAGCGAGAGCCTCGAGGTGATCGGGGTGACCGGGACCGACGGGAAGACGACGACCGGCTTCCTGGGCATGCAGGTGCTGAGCGCCGGAGGTGGCCGGCCGGGCCTGATCGGCACTGTGG
>JALYTG010000220.1 GCA_030854405.1 Chloroflexota bacterium
CGCTGCGCTGATGGTCGCCCTTTTCCTCCGCTTCCCCGATCAGGTCCTCGAGCCGCCGATGCTCGAGCTGCATGAAGTTCATCTCCATCGCCTCCCCCGACGCCGGCTCGCGCTCCGCCGTCATCACCAGCTGCGTGATCAGCGACACCAGCTCCTCGTCCTCGCGCGGCAACCCGGCGAGCGGCTCATCCAGATGGCCCCGTAGCCACTCCAGCGCCCGCCCAGCCAACGGCGACGACAGATGCTCTGGCGTCAGCCGATCGAGCAGCTCGCGCCCCGCCTTCGGATCGGCGATGCACATAGCCAGCAGCGCTCGCTCGCGCCGCTCGCGCGGGGTAAGCGCCGAGTCACCGGCCGGATCGCCACCGGCATCCGATTCCGAACCGGAATCTCGCCGAGTCCGCACCGAAGCCATCCTGCCGATCACCATCGCCGGGTCCATGTCGAGCCGCTCGGCCACCGAGCGAACGAGCTCCTCGCGGCTCGCGCTCTCCCCCATTTCGGCCAGCACCGGTGCCACCTCTGCAAGCGCCCGATCGCGTTCGCTTGGAGAAGAGACGTCGGCTCCGTCGAGAACCAACCCGACCTGGAACTCGGGCAGCTCCAGCGCCGCGTCGACCAGCTCCCGGAACCGCTCGGGTCCCCCCTCCTCGGCCATCATCTGCGCCGGGTCCTCGCCCTCCGGCATCGCCGCGACCCGGATCCGCATCTGCCGTCCGGCTGCCTTGCGCTGCGCCCGCAGCATCGCCTCCTGGCCAGCGCGGTCGGCGTCGAGCGCCAACACGACCTCCTTGACCAGCTGCGACAGCATGCTCACCTGCTGATCGGTGATTGCCGTACCCATCACCCCGACCGCCTCCCCGATCCCCGCCTGGTGCAGCGCCAGGACGTCGGTGTAGCCCTCGACCACCACCGCCCTTCCGGCCTTCGCGATCGGACCGCGAGCCCGATCGATCCCGTACAAGGTCTCGCTCTTTCGGTACAGCTCGCCCTCCGCCGAGTTGACGTACTTGGCGCCCTGCTCGGAGCGCATCGCCCGCGCCCCAAAGCCCAGCACCCGGCCGCGCGCATCGAGCACGGGGAAGGTGATCCGCTCACGAAAGCGGTCATAGACCCCGCCGCCACGCCCTTGCTGCGCCAGGCCGGCCGCCCGCAGCTCGTCGACGCTGAAGCCGGCCCGCTGGCCACGCGTCAACACCTGGTCCCAGGCGCTCGGCGCGTAACCGATCCCGAAGCCGCGCAGCACCTCCTCCCCGAGCCCGCGACCTTGTAGATATTCCCGCGCCTTGCTCGCCTCCTCGGACTCCCACAGGTAGCTGGCGTAGAAGGCGGCAGTTCGCTCCAACAGCTCGCGCAGCCGCTCGGTGCGCTTCCGCTTCGCCTCCGCCCGCGGATCCTCCTGCTCGCGCTCCAGCTCCACCCCGTAGCGCTCGGCCAACCGCTCGACCGCCTCGGGGAAATCGACCCCCTCCTTTTCCTGCACGAAGCCGAACACGTCGCCGCCCGCCTCGCAGCCGAAGCAGTAGTAGAGCTTCTCCGCGGGATTGACCGAGAACGATGGCGTGCGCTCCTCGTGGAACGGACACAGCCCGACCCAGCGGCCGCCCTGTTGGCGCAGGTCGGTATGGGCGCTGACGATCTCGACGATGTCAGCCGCCTGACGGACCCGGTCGACGCTCTGCGGTGAGAAGCGGCTCATGCTCAGAAGTGTGCCTCTTCGGGGATCGCGAGCTCGCGGAACTGCAAGATGCAGAAGCGGTCGGTCATCCCAGCGACATAGTCGGTCACCCGCTGGCATAGGTCCGCATCGGGGTCCAGCGCCGGCACCTCCTCGGGGTCGTCCATGTAGTGATCGAACAGTCCCCGCAACGTCCGCTGGACCCGCTCGACCTCGCGCCGCGCCTCGGGCCCCAGATAGACGCGGTCGAACATGAACTTGCGAAGGCGCAGCATCGCCCCACCGACCTCCTCGCTCTGCACGATGTCGCCGGAAGCCTCCGAGCACTCGACGATGTCCCCAACCAAAGTGTCGATCCGCTTCGCCCCGGTCGGCCCCAGCAGCTCGATCTCCTCGTTCGGGAGATCGGACGGATCCAATATCCCTGCCCGCACCGCGTCATCGATGTCGTGGTTTATGTACGCGACGCGATCGACCAGGCGCACGATCCGCCCCTCCAGCGTTGCCGGCTTCTCGGGACCGGTGTGGTTGAGGATGCCGTCGCGGACCTGCTCGGTGAGGTTCAGCCCCTCCCCGTCGCGCTCCAGCACGTCCACCACCCGCAGCGAGTGAAGGTTGTGCTTGAAGCCCGAGCCGCAGCGCTCACGCAGCGCCTCGTCCAACGCCTCTTCGCCGATGTGCCCGAAGGGCGGATGCCCGAGGTCGTGGCCGAGGCCGATCGCCTCGGTGAGGTCCTCGTTGAGGCCCAATGCCCTGGCCACCGTGCGCGAGATCCCCGACGCCTCCAGCGTGTGCGTGAGCCGGGTCCGGTAGTGGTCGCCTTCCGGGGCGATGAACACCTGGGTCTTGTGCTTGAGGCGGCGAAACGCCTTCGAGTGCACGATCCGGTCACGGTCGCGTTGAAACGGCGTCCGTAGCGGGCTGTCCGGTTCCTCGGCGCCCCTGATCGCCGGATACGAACGCGTCGCCCCCTCGACAAGGAACTCGGCCTCCCACGCTTCGACGCGCTCCTGCAGCGATCTGGTGGTGGTCGGCAAGTCGGTCCGGCTCCCTCTCGCGGCGATTCTAGTGTCGCGTCCACCAATGGCGGCCCGTTACTGGCGAGCGAATGCCGAGCATGGTTAGGATCTCGCGCTGCCGCGCTCGCACCGCGCCTTCGGCGCTCGGAGCCGAAGTAGCAGCGCTACTCCGGCGACCGAGGACGACGCCAGGCGAAGGCTTGCAGCCGCCAGAACGGGACGTTCATTGGTTGACGGGGCACCAGTTGGGCCAGGCACCTGGTCAGCGGCGGTCCCGGCGGCGCTCACTCGCAGGGCCTAGGCCGCGGCGCGCAGCCGCACGTGCGCGTGATGCTCGAGGGTCTCGGAGACCGCTCGCTCCGCCTGGCGCAGCGCCACCGCGCCGGCCGGCGGTGCCTCGGCAAGGGGCCGGGCCAGGCCCTCGACCATGAACGAGTGCGCCTCGGACGAAAGCTCGAACCCGCCGCCCTCGCAGCTCGCGCACACCACCCCACCGGCGGCGCCCGAGAAGCTGGTCAGGTGCTCCGCCTCACCGCAGCGCGCGCAGGAGCCGAGCTCGGGGGAGAAGCCGGCGGCCAACGCCAGCTTCAGCCGGAAGGCGAGCGCCTCGGCGAGGCCGGCCCGATCCCCGCCGCGCTCGTCGAGCATCGCCAGGTAGCGACAGAGCAGGTTGTAGGCGGCCGAGTTGGGCTCTGCCGCATCGAGCAACCGCAGCACCGCGTCGCAAGCCCGCGCCGCGGCGCCCAGCGTCGCCGAGCTCTCACGCAGCCGCGGATAGCCATTTACGGTGGCCGCGCCGGTGACCGTCGACAGCTCGCCCCGACCCTCGTGCAGCACCAGGTCGAGGCGGAAGAACGGCTCCAGCCGCCCCCCAAACCGCGAGCGCGGTCGGCGCGAGCCCTTGGCGATCGCTCCGATTCGCCCTCGCTGGGCGCTGTAGAGATGGAGGATCCTGTCCGCCTCGCCGAAGCGGATGCTTCGCAGAACCACGGCTTCGGTCTTGAAGTTGCCAGCCATGAACCCATCTACGATCTCGCCGCCGCCGGACGGCAATGCGCGACCAGCGGCCGCGCTGACCCGTCTGAGGGCTCGGAAAACGAGCTAGGCGGCCGAGCGCACGGCATCGCGGATCGCCGCCGCCGTAACCGTCGCGGCGATCGTTCCCACCGAAATGGCCGTGAATCGATCCGGCTCGCCCCGTCCCGAAGCGAGGCAGAAGACGACGTCGCCGTCAACGTCGGAGAAGGTCGGATTGACCGCCCGGGCGACCCCGCCGCTCGCCATCCGGGCGACGCGGGTGCAGCCCGGCGTGCTCAGCGGCGCGTCGGTCATCAGACACACGAGGGTGGTGTTGCGCTCCTCCAAGCGGGTCCAGTCCGGCGCGCCCTCCATCCCGGCGATCTCCTCCGCGGTCGAGCGCATCGACCCATCGTCGTCGAGCGGACCGGCGAGCACCGAGCCGTCCTCGGCGATCACGTCTCCGAAGGCGTTGCCCACGGCCAGCGCGGCGACCACATCACCGCGTCCGCCGCGGGCGGCCGCGTAGCCGACCCCGGCCGCGGTGGCGCGCTCGCGCCCGAAC
>JALYTG010000057.1 GCA_030854405.1 Chloroflexota bacterium
ATCATGCCCCGTTCGAGCTTGACCCTGGCGACCGCCGCCTTGATCCGTGCCAGAGCGGCGACCTGGGTCGGCGGCAGCGTCTCGCCGGAGATCGGGAAATTCTCGACCGCACGCTGCGTCTGCGCCCCCCACCTCGCGTGCTTCGGAACCCGAACTTCGCCCATCGAGTCACGCTCCACGTGGAACTCCTCGTCGCCGTCCGGGCCGGCGCTCATCGGCTCTGGTCGAATGTGTCGACCTCGACGTACCGAATGATGGGCGGGATCAGGTAGGGGATGCTGCCCGCGTCGAGCTCCTCGAGGTACCTCATCGAGATCCCAACCAGCTCGTCAAGCAGGACGCCGCGGTACACCGGCCGGTAGCGCTGGAGCCGTGCGACGCCCTCGCGCAGCTTGTTGCGCGCCCCGCGCGCATTGCGACGCTGCAGGTGCAGGAGACCGGCCGCCACCTGGATCAGTCCCTGGTAGAAGTCGCGCTCATCGTCCTCCGCGGCACGCCAGAGCGTCTCCCACGCTTCGTGCGCATGCCAATACCGCGCCCCGTTGAAGAGGGCGACCGCCTCGCGGAAGAGCCTGTCCACCTCCACCGGCGAGAGCGGCTCTGTCCTTCCACGTAGGGGGGCGGCCGCCTCGCGGACCTGCGTCTGCGGCGATGGCGCGACCGGTCGGCGCCTCGCCAGCTTGCGAGGCAGGCTGGCCGCCTGGACCGGACCCGGGCCGGTGTCCGCTACGGTCGCGGTCGCGGACAGCTTGGCGGACTTCTTCGGCATCGCCTCGATCGTAGCAGGCTCGATCAGGGCGACGAGCTCACAGCCCCCTGACCTCCGGCCGCCCGACTCCTCCGCGAGCGAGCTCGGACTGCCAATCGCCCGCGTCGTCGCCAGGCGACTAAAGCTCGCCAGCCTCCATCATCCGCTTCAGATTGGCGAGGCCGCGCTCCCAGCTCTTGCCATACCACCGGGCGAACATGCCGCCGAACAGCTTCGCGGGCCCCCGCAGGGACAGCTCGATGGTGGCCTCCAGCCGCGTCCCGCCAGCCACCGGCTCGAAGGTGAGCGTCGCCTCGAACGGGGCGTTCGCCGAGGTGCCCTCCATCACGGCCCGTCGCGGCGGCTCGTAGACCGTGGCCACGGCGTCGTTCTCGGAGCTGAACCAGCCCATTTTGACCCGCGCGCGGCGGGTGGAGCCGACGCCGTGGGGCGGTTGCGAAGTCCACCACTCCTTGACCTTGGCCGGGAACCACTTTTCGGTGTTCTCGACATTGGTCAGGACGGCGAAGACGTCCTCGATCGGCCGGTTGATGGTGATCGAGCTGCTGATCCCTGAAGCCATGCAGTCACTCCCACCGCTATCGAAAGATCTGATCCGAGGCGGCGTAGAACCAGAGAGCGCCGAAGCCGACCATGACGATTCCCAGCACCAGTGTTCCGACCTGCAAGCCGTCGACGAGACTCGCGATCACGTCCCCGGTCCCCAGGAGCAGAAAGAGCAGTCCGATACCGAGGTATCGCATGCGTGCACCGGCAAGCGACAAAGACCTTGATCGACGAGCGAGGCCGATGAAGGTCACGAAATAGGAGACCGCGACCAGGGCGATGCCCGGAACAAGTGTCCACCAATGGGCCATCGCCTCACGCCCCTCGCCTCGAGCCTGTCGCGTTGAAGTCAGGCCAGCCCATCGGCATGCATCGGTCGACGCTAGGTCAACTTGGCCATCACGTGCTTGACGACCGTGTAGTCCTCGATCGAGTAGAGGCTCATGTCTTTGCCGTACCCGGACTGGCCGAAGCCGCCGTGCGGCATCTCGGACGCCATCGTCAGATGGTCGTTGATCCAGACGGTGCCGTATCGCAGGCGGCGGGCGGCATTTAGCGCCCGCTTGACGTTCGACGTCCAGACCGACGCCGCCAACCCGAACGGCACGCCGTTGGCCCATGCGATCGCCTCCTCGTCGTCGGCGAAGCGCTGCACGGTAACGACCGGGCCGAAGACCTCGCGCTGCACGATCTCGGAGTCTTGGGCAACGTCAGTCACGACGCTCGGACGGTAAAAGAAGCCGCGACCAGCAATCGTGGTGCCACCAGCCGCCAGCCGCGCCCCGTCGGCCCTGGCGCGGTCAACGAAGCCGGCAACACGCTCCTGCTGACTTCGGCTCACCAGTGGTCCCATGTCGAGCTCCGCGTCGTCGGCGGGATTTCCGACCTTGAGCGACTCCACGGCGGGCACCAGCTCGGCGAGCAGGTTGTCGTAGATCCGACCGCTGGCGATGATCCGCGTCGCCGCCGTGCAGTCCTGTCCGGAGTTGAAGAAGCCGGCAAGCTTCACGCTCTCGGCGAGGGCAGTCAGATCCGCATCGTCGAAGACCACCACCGGAGCCTTGCCGCCGAGCTCGAGGTGAACCCGCTTTACGGTCGCCGCTGCCGCTGCGGCGATCTCCTTGCCGGTCGCGGTGTCACCGGTGAGGCTGACCATGTCGACCTCAGGGTGCGTGACCAGGCGGCGGCCGACCGTTGCGCCGGGCCCCGTGATCACGTTCAGGACACCCCTCGGAAAGATCTCCGCGGCCAGCTCCGCCAGCCGGATCGCCGAGAGCGGGGTCGACGATGACGGCTTGAGGACGATGGTGTTGCCCGCCGCTAGCGCGGGACCCAGCTTCCAGATCGCCATCATCAGCGGGTAGTTCCACGGCGCCACCTGGCCGACCACCCCAACCGGCTCGCGCCGGATCATGCTGGTGTAGCCCTTCGTGTACTCGCCGGCCGCCTTCCCCTCGACGACGCGCGCCGCGCCGGCGAAGAAGCGCAGGTTGTCGATGCTGAACTCCAGGTCGAAGTCGGCCACGCTCTTCGGCTTGCCGACGTTCTCACTCTCGATCTTCGACAGCTCCGCGGCGTGGGTCTCGACCGCGTCGGCGAAGAGATGGAGCATGCTGCTCCGCTCGGCAGGGGTCGTCTGCGACCAGCTCTCGAATGCGCGGCGAGCGGCGGCGGCGGCCCGGTCGACGTCGGCTTCGTCCCCTTTCGGCACCTCGCCGATCACCGCTTCGGTCGCTGGGTTGATCACCTCGACCGTCTCACCGCCGGCGGCGTCCGCCCAGTCGCCGTCGATGAACATCTTGTTGCGCGTCGCCGCGAGAGTCACTCAGAGCACCTCTTGACCGATTTCGTCCGATTCTACGCGGCGGGGCAACGGATTCCCCTAGCGGCCCTGCCCCCCGCTCGCGGTGCGATCACCAAGCGAATCGGCCGGGGCCCGACTCGCCACGATCGTGCCCGTCGCCTGCCACGCCGTGGGCGTCCACGTGATGAACCGGAGGCGGACCTGGTGGTCGGAGGACTCAACCAGATGGGCCTCTTCAGGACCGGCGAGGTCCCGCCATGCCCCCCGGAGCGCACGAGCAGCCGTGCCAGGCGTGCCGGCGAACCGACAGCTCACCTCAAAACGGCGGCCCGGATCGGTCGTCTTGAGAGCGCGAACCCCAGAGAGGGCGGGAGCTGCCGTCAGCCGGACTGCCAGATCGTCGAGAAAACGCTCGGCGTCGGCCCCGCCGATGGTCGGGAGCAGCGCCAGGACGGTGCGCCGGGTGGTCTCGAAGGCCGCGCCTCTCACGATCCGCGCACCGGGCGAAAGCCGCCATCGGCGGCGCGGGCCATGACGAAGAGAAGGTCGGCGAGGCGATTCAGGTAGGGAACAACCTGCGAATCGGGAAGCTCTCCGGCCGTCGACAGCGCGACCGCGCGCCGCTCGGCGCGGCGGACCGTCGTCCGGGCAAGATCCAGTGCCGCGCCGGCCACGGACTCGCCGGGAACGACGAACTCGGCCGGCATCGGATGATCGGCCTCCAGGCCGTCGATCTCATGCTCGAGCGCGCTCACCATCTCGGCCGTCACGCATGTCGTCCCTGCCGTCAGGCGTGGCCGCCGATCGACGTGAGTGGCGAGCTCTGCGCCGACGACGAAGAGCTCCCGCTGCAGCCGGAGCACAAGCTCGGCCAGCGGGGCATCGCCGAGGCCGGCGCGTGCGAGCCCGAGCGCCGAGACCGCCTCGTCGGTCGTGCCGTAGGCATCGGTCCGGAGGTCGGCCTTGCTGACGCGAGGGCCTCCGTACAGGAGCCCGGTCGTGCCGCCGTCGCCCTTCTTCGTGTAGATGCGCATGGCGGGGCTCATGGTAGGGGCCTCGAGCAGTGAGGCGGGCTAGAAGAGGCCCGGCGGCGGCTCCCAGCGATCCGCAAGCAGCGTGACCTTGACGGGCGGTCCGACCACCTCCTCGGCCTTCTGCTTGACGGTCTGGATCAGCTCCCCGGCCCACGGACAGAACGGCGTGGTGAGCACCATCTTGATCTCGGTCGGCGTTCCGTCGGACCCGATCTCGATGTGCTTGATCAGGTCGAGATCGACGATGCTCATGCCGATCTCGGGATCGGTGATGTCGTACAGCGCGGTCATCACTTCGTCGACCTTGCCAATGTTGGAGTCGATCGTCATGAGCCCAGCCTACCACCGACGGCGCCGGGCGGCTTGCTCTACAGGAGGCGCGCGTCGAACTTGGGATGCGGCGACGGCACGATCGGACGGACCCGGTGAAAGCCCTCGTAGATCACGCCCTCGGCATCGAGCGCCGTGCGGAGGGCCGCCAGCTCGTCGGCGGCGTCAGCCTGGCTGGCGTGGCACTCGAGGGCACCGAGCTTCCTGCCCGCCACGCTCGTGACCTCGATGCGATGCGTCGCCGCCTGCTCCTCGGGCGAAAGGTCGTAGCGGCTGCCCGATGGCGCGAAGACCGGCGAGACGACATAGACCGCCTGCGGGGCGAGCCCGAGCGCGTCGAGTCGTTCGACGGCCCAGCGCGTCGCGCTGCCGACCACCATGTGATCGGGATGGCCGGTCACGCCATGGGCCCCGAACGTGATCACCGCCGCAGGGCGGCGCTCGGCCAGCCACTCGGCGATCTCGTCCACCAGCCGCTCGAACGACTGGTCGGCGACCGCGCCATCCGGGAAGCCATCAAGTACCGAGACCTCGTCGAGACCGATCTTCTCGGCTGCGCAGATCAGCTCACGTTCGCGCACGTCGGCAAGCTCGTCGTCCCCGAGGTCGATCGCGGCGTCGGCCGCCTCGCCCCGGGTCACCACCAGGAGGCGCGTGGTTGCGCCGGCATCATGGGCCAGGGCGAGTGCTCCGGCGCAGCCGAAGCTCTCATCGTCCGGATGGGCGAACACCGCGGCCAGGCCACCGCCGAGGGTGAGCAGGCCAGCCATCACCGATCCTCCGTCGAGTCATCGGTCAGCCTGGCGGAGCCGCGGCGCTCTACCGACGCCCGCATGGTGCGCAGCACGGCGAGCTTTGCGCTCGATACCTCGGCGATGAACCGCCCCGTCCCGACTTCGTCGAGCGTCGAGCCGGGTGGCTGGCTGTCGCGACCGACGTTCAGCCAGGCGAGGTGGTATCGGTCCATCCGTCCCCAGACCAGTTCAAGCAGCCGATCAGACTCGATCAGCCACTCCCGGAACGGGTCCCACGCCGGATCGGCGAGCAGCCGCTCGCCCTGCTCGATAAGGCGATCGGTGGCGTCGAGGAAGGCAGAGCGCGACATGACCGCGCCCGGGTGCTGCTGAGCCACGGCCGGGAGTATAGGGGGCGGACGTACTATTGTCGGGCCTCACCCGTCCTGGCCAGACTGCCGGTGCTTCCCGTACCGCCCTGGCCGAATGGAAGATACGACCCCCCTCGACCGATTCGCGTTCGGCGCCGCCTTGGTTGGCGCTGTCGCCACGCCGCTCGCCATCATCGGGGCCCTGCGCCTCTTCCCGGCGCTGCCCCTCAACGACGATCTCTCGGTCTCGCTCCTCGCCGGAGGAGCCGCGCTCGTGGCTGTGATGACCGCCATGGGAGCGCTGTTGCTGCTCGTGAGCGGCCTGCAGCGACCCGGCCCAGGTCTGCTCGTAGTGGCGGCCGCGGAAGCGTTGCTCGCGGGACTCCTCGGAGTCGTTGCCCTGGCGGGCCGGGAAGGAATCGATCGCATCGCTGAGGGCGCCATCCCGGCGGGGATCGTGATCGCCGCGCTGTTGCTTCTGGGAGGGGCCGTCGCCGAGCGGACCGAATGGCGCCTCTGGGGCGCTGCGCGGCTCGTCCTGGCCGCGGTCCTCTTCGTTAGCGTCGAGGTGGTTCTCGGCGCACTCCTGCTCAGCAATTCGGTCAGGCTTGCGCCCAGCGGTCCGCTGCTGCTGGCGGCCTCGGCAGTCTTCGCGGCGGCCGCCGTCGTGATGGCCACGCGGCCTCGGCTGGCGATCGGCTTTGCCCTGCAGGCAGCCGGCATGGCGGCCCTGGCGGCTGCCCGTCCCGGCAGCATGGAGCTGCTCGCCGGTCTCGGAGGCCTCCTAGCGGGCGCCATCGCGGTCCTTCTGGGCGCGGCGGCGCGGAATCAGTCCTCGATTGTCGCTGGGCCTCGCCTGGCCGCGCCGGTGGATCCGGGCGAGGCGTTCGAGGAGCCACTCGACGAGCCCGTCTTCGACGAGTCGGCGCGACTGGGCCGCGAGCTGCGCGCGACGATCGAGGAGCTGATGCAGGCGCGGCGCACGATCGCCGTCCAGCGCGCGGAGCTCGAGCGCGCCGCCACCATCGACCCACTCACCGGCGTGGCGAGCAGGGCCGCGATAGTCGAGCGCGTACGGACCGAGGTCGCTCAGGCGCGCCGCTATGCGCACCCGATCGCGCTCCTGGTCGTCGACGTGGACGGCTTTGCTGAGCTCAACCAGCTGCACGGCGTCGAGGTGGGCGACGAGATTCTGCGCGAGGTCGCGCTGCGCATCCGGCTGCGAGTCCGGCGCGCCGACGCGCTCGGGCGCAGCGATGGCGACTCGTTTCTCGCAGTCCTTCCGCACAGCGAGGAATCGGGGATCATCGTCTTCGCCGAGGCGCTCCGCGAGCGCTTGGCGCAGCGCCCGATCATCACCCAGGCGGGATCCCTCTCGATAACCGTGTCGATCGGCGTGGCCATGATGCGGCCAGCCATGGAGCTGTCCGTCGACGAGCTGCTGGGGCGTGCGGACGAGGCCCTCCGCTCGGCGCGAAAGGCCGGCGGCAACCGCATTGCATTCGATCGTCTGCATGGCCTGGCCCGGATCGATCCGGCGCGCCGGAGCGACCCCGCCGGGGCCCCGCCATCGCCCGAGACGGCACAAGATAGCGGCTCTTAGATATCCACAACGCAACATCTTGTGGATAAGGGCTGTTCGTCGGGGGTGGCGGCGTGGTATCGTTCGGCGGTCCGAATCGCACCTGCTCGAGCACCGTGATGCCATCCTCCACCGACCTCTCCGCCAAGCTCATCTTCCCGACCAAGGAGATCGTCGAGGAGTACTACCTCCCGATCATCTACACCGCCTGCCGCACCTGCTACTCGGAGCAGCTGCCGGATCAGATCTGGGATAAGGCGGTCGCCCGTCAGGTCGCCGACGAGAAGCAGCAGGGCCTGGTCCGCAAGGTGATGGAATCCGGTCATGGGTCGACCATCGAGCACGTCAATTTCACCTTCGCCATCAGCGGGGTGACACGCACCCTCTCGCACCAGCTGGTCAGGCACCGCGCCGGGACCGCCTTCGACCAGCAATCGCAGCGGTACGTCAGCTTCAAGAAGCGCGACAACTACACGGTCCCGGACTCGATCGCGAAGGGCGACCTGCCGGATGAGCTGGCGGAACGCTTCCAGCAAGCGATCGACGAGAACCTCGAGCTGTACGGCCAGCTGCTGCAGGCCGAGGTTCCGGCGGAGGATGCGCGCTTCATCTTCCCGAACGCGATGCAGACCAATCTGGTCATGACCGTCAACCTGCGCCAGCTGATTCACATGTCGGGGCTGCGGCTCTGCACCATGGCGCAGTGGGAGATCCGGCAGCTCTTCAAGCAGATCCGCCACGAGATCTTCCGGGTCAGCCCCTTCTTCGGCTCCTTCCTGGCGCCGAAGTGCGTGCCGCTCGGCTACTGCGACGAGATGGGAAATCGCGACGAGCACTGCCGCATCCGGCCGCACCGTGACACGGTGATGGCCGTCTGGGAGGCCTACCGTGGCGGTCGGCTCGACGAGGCGGATGGACCGATCGTCCCCGAGACCTCCCCGTTCCGGCCGAAGCCGCGGCGGGTCCCGCTGCCGGTCTCGGGCGCAGATCTCGCCCGCCGCCCCGATGTCGCCTCAGCGGGAGCCGCGATCGGCCAGGCCGGGAGCTCTGACCGGGTCTGAGGTTCGCCGCTACCAATCGGGGCTGAAGCCGTCGCCGAGCACGAATTCGCGCTGCTGCTGCTCGCACAGCGCAATCAGGCGCTTCGCCTCTCCCACCAGGAAGGCGCTCATCTTCTGCGAGTCCACGATCAGCAGCGTATGACCCCGCTCATTGCGGTCGAGGACGATCCGGTCCTCGCCATGGAAGCTGATCGCCCAGTTGGCCTGCAGCTGGACCAGCTCGGCCAGCACCACCTTCTCGGCGAAGGCCCAGTCGAGGTAGGCGGCGTTGAGCGCAACGACCAGGTCGCGCAGCTGGAGTGTGACGTTGCGGGGCAGTCGCGAGAGGAAATGCACGACCCGCAGCGCCGAGAAGGGATCGCCGGCCCGCGCGATCTGCGGCGGGAGGAGGTCGGGGTCCGGCATCCCATCGGGGGCAGGACCCACGGCCAGCGTCGCCGCGGGATCGGTCAATTCCGGTCGCCGACCTCGATCGGAGCGCCGACCAGCGAGCCGTACTCCGTCCACGAGCCGTCGTAGTTGCGCACGTTCGGGTACCCGAGGAGCTCGGACAGGACGAACCAGGTGTGGCTGGACCGCTCGCCGATGCGGCAATAGGCCACGATCTCCGCGTCCGCCTCGATGCCCTTATCGCCGTAGATCTCTCTCAGCTCGGCGATTGGCTTAAAGGTACCGTCGTCGGCGACCGCCGTCGACCACGGCACGTTCGCCGCGCCGGGAATGTGCCCCTTGCGCTGCGCGGCCTCCTGGGGCAGATGCGCAGGCGCCGCCAGCTCACCGCGATACTCCTCGGGCGAGCGGACGTCAACCAGCCCGCGTCCGGGCCTGCCGACGCCGGCCAGCACCTCGTCACGGTAGATGCGCAGCTCATCCCGCGTGTCGCGCGGCACCGTGACGTCGCCGGGCGCATGGCCGGGAGCGTCGGTGGTGAGCGGCAGCCCGCTGGACTCGATCTTCTTGCGGCCGCCATCGATGAGCTTCACGTTGTCGAGGCCCTGGTAGCGGAGCTGCCAGTAGGCCCAGGCGGCGAACCAGTTGTTGTTGTCGCCGTAGAAGGCGATGCTGGTGTCGTCCGAGACGCCGGCGGAGCGGAGCAGCGCCTGGAGGTCTTCGCGGCTCACGAGGTCGCGTTTCGTAGGGTCGTTGAGCTGTGTCTCCCAGTTGAACCCGACCGCCCCCGGCAGGTGGCCGGTCTCATAGGCCGAGGTATCGACGTCCACCTCGATGAAACGGACGCTCGGGTCATCCAGGTGCTCGGCGGCCCATTCGACGCTGACCAGAGCGTCGTGGCGTGTCGCGGTGCTGGTTGGGTCGGCAACGGTCATCGGTAGGGTCAGGCTCCTTCGAGCCGTGATCGACGGGCGCGCGGGCTCTTGCCGCGCGGGCGAAAGGGATCTCGGTCTGGTGATCTCCGACCGATCTGGTCGGAGTATCGCGCAGGTGCCCGCGCCGATCAAGCGCCCCCTCGATCTCCTCAACCGATGTGCAGACCGAGCGGCGCCGGCGGATCGGGGCGCAGCAGGTTGACCTGCCCGTCGTCGCCCATCGCCCCGAGCACCAGCACCTCGCTCTCGAAGCCCGCGATCCGCCGCGCGGGGAGATTGACGACCGCGACCACCTGGCGCCCAACCAGAGCGGCAGCGTCGGGATAGGTCTTGGTCAGCTGCGCCGAGCTGCGCCGCTCGCCCACCTCCGGGCCGAAGTCGATTCGGAGCCGGTACGATGGCTTGCGGGCCTCGGGAAAGGGGAGTGCATCGATGATGCGGCCGACCCGCATCTCCACGCGCGCGAAGTCATTGAATTCGATCATGTGGGCAGGGTAACGAACGAGGCCCGGCCCAGGGCGGGCCTCGCCACGACGGAATGGTGAGGCCCGTCCGGTGGTGACTCCGCGCAACGGATGCCGCTAGTACTGTCGGTCGCCCCAAAGGCGACTCTCGGTCGGTTGGTGATGGGAGCCCCGGCAAGTACCGTGAGGCTCTCGGTCGCGAGTGTCCTGTGCCCGAGACCAGCAGGAGGCAATGTGACGTTCTGGAACTGGCGTCGTGGCTCACCCGCGACGATAACGAACGGCAGCAGCGCGGTGGCCATGGCCGCGGAGCTGGCGCCGATCGAGCTCTATACCGCCGACTCGCGGATTGTCGCTTGGATCGCGCCGAACGGTCGACGCGTGACCGACCTGCTCACCGAGACCGATGAGCTCCATTTGTGGCGCCCCAGCCCTGGCGCGCTCGACGCCGTCGGCCCGGATCTCAGGCCGGATCTCGCGCCCGACGATGGCGGCGAATGGCAGTCGCTCCCGACCGCAAGCGTCGTCCTGGCCATGCCACCGGAATGGCGTGCCAGCCGTCAGCTGCGTCTTCATCGCCGGCTGCGTCGCGTGGCGATCACCGCGGGCCCGTTCTCGGTGACCGGCAATATCCATCTGGCGCCCGGGGTGGAGCCTGGCTTCCACCTGTTGCGCAACCATCGCTTCCTGCCCTTGACCGATGCCTACATCCTGCACAATGGCGAGCCACCCTTCGAGCACGTGGTGAGCGTGGTGATCGTCAACGGCGCCCACGTCGCACAGCTGCTTTCCCTCGTCACCCTCGCCTAGCGTCGGCTAGGCCAGCGCGCATCCATCGCAACCGCCCGACCATCCGGTCGCGAGCCATAATCGGGCCATGGCGGTCCTGCGCTCCTCGGTTGATCCCGCGTCCGACTCGTTCCGAGCAAATGCCGACGCCATGCGCGCGCAGGTCGAGGCTCTGCGTCAGCAGACCACGAGGCTGACGGCTCGAGGCGCCGGAGGAGACGACGGCTCGATCGCCCGCCATCGCGAGCGCGGAAAGCTCCCGGTGCGCGATCGGATCGATCGCCTCATCGATCCGGGCAGCGCGTTTCTGGAGCTCTCCGCGCTGGCCGGCACCGGCGTGTACGACGACGACGCGCCCAGCGCGGGGATCGTGACCGGCATCGGGCTTGTCGAAGGGGTCGAGTGCGTGCTCGTCGCCAACGACGCGACCGTGAAGGGCGGCACGTACTACCCCCTGACCGTGAAGAAACACCTGCGCGCTCAGGAAGTCGCTCTCGAGAACCGGCTGCCGTGCCTATACCTGGTCGATTCGGGAGGCGCGTTCCTGCCGATGCAGGACGAGGTCTTCCCCGATCGCGAGCATTTCGGGCGCATCTTCTACAACCAGGCCCAGCTGTCGTCCAGGGGGATCCCGCAGATCGCGCTGGTGATGGGCTCCTGTACGGCGGGTGGGGCGTACGTCCCGGCGATGTCCGACGAGACGGTGATCGTGAAAGGGACCGGCACCATCTTCCTGGGCGGCCCACCGCTGGTGAAGGCGGCCACCGGTGAGGAGGTGAGCGCCGAGGACCTG
>JALYTG010000003.1 GCA_030854405.1 Chloroflexota bacterium
CGGCGGCCCAGTCGTAGAACCACGCCGGCAGCCGCCGCAGTTCGGGCGGTTCGGTCGCGTAGCGCGGGAAGATATGCGCGTGCAGCTCCGGCTCGGAGTTGCCCAGGATCTCGTAGTTGATCCGGTCCGCCGACGTGACATGCAGGATGGCGTCCCCGAGGCGGGCCATGTCGCGCAGGAACTCGGCGCGGCGCGCTGCGGCGAGGTCGTTCAAGCTGGCTACGACCGGGTCCGCCAGCAGCAGGCAGTAGCCAGGCAAGAACTGAACATCGCCGATGACGGCCCAGCCGGACGGGAGCCGGCAGATGACGGCGTCATTGGCGCCCCGACGGGCAAGCTCCACTCGGTCGGCGATCAGAGGCATGCTTGCGAGTCCTTCGGGCACATGGGGTTCGCGTCGGCTCGCGCTGCTGAGACTGAGCCACAGGTCGAGGACCTCGAGTGCCGCGAGTTCGTCCTCCGTCTCACGTGGATACCCCCCTTTCAGAATCTCCTGCTGAAGGCCGAATCATGGGCTCTTGGCGGAGGCCCTGTTACAGCAGGAGATTCGGCTCTTTGCGCACGACATCTCACGCTCAGAGCACAGCGGATAGGGTTGGGTGACTTAAAAGTCCCCTGCTCTGCCACTGAGCTAACGGCCCGCCGATTCGTACCCAGTAGAGCACCGATGGCGCAGAATCAGAGTTGACTCCAAGACGACGTCAACATCAGGAGATTGACTCCCGCGGCGGTCAGAGTGGAAGATGCACGTTCCAGTCGGGCCCACTCTGACCCGAGCATGAACCGATGGAGGCATCCCCCTATGGTTGGACCCAGATCGCACCGTGCCCTGATCCTTCTGCCCATCCTCGCCCTCGTGCTCGCGGCGTGCGGCAGCCAGGCGAAGTCTCAGGCCCCCGGTGGAAGCGGAACCAGCGCTAAGCAGGAGGTCGAAATCTTCTCCTGGTGGACCACAGGTGGAGAGGCGACCGGGCTGCAGAAGCTGATGGAGAAGTTCAACGCGGAGAATCCGGACGCCCACGTCTTCAACCAGGCGGTCGCCGGCGGCGCTGGCTCCAACGCCCAAGCGGTTCTTAAGACCCGCATGCTCGGTGGAGATCCGCCCGATTCATTCCAGGTGCACATGGGTCACGAGCTGATCGACACCTGGGTCACAACCGACTACATGGTGAACCTCGACGACCTATATACGGCGAATGGCTGGAAGGACCAGTTCCCGAAGGGCGTCCTTGACATCGTCAGCTTCGACGGGCACTACTGGTCAGTGCCGGTGAATATCCACCGCGCCAACGTGCTCTGGTACAACAAGAAGGCGTTCGAGGCGAACGGCCTGCAGCCGCCCACCACCTGGGAAGAGTTCAAGACCGCGGCTGACAAGCTCAAGGCGGCCGGCATCACGCCCCTGGCGCTCGGCGGCAAAGACGCCTTCGCCTCCGGTCAGCTCTTCGAGACGATCCTGATCGGCACCCTCGGCGCAGATGGCTACAGCGGCCTCTGGACTGGAAAGACCGACTGGGCCGGAGCCGACGTCACCAAGGCGCTCAACACCTTCAAGATGGCACTCAGCTATGTCAACGACGATCAAGCCTCCCTGACCTGGGATCAGGCGAACGACCTGATCATCAGCGGGAAGGCGGCCATGACCGTCATGGGTGACTGGATCGACGGCGACTACATCGCCAAGAAGTTCGCCGATTACGGCTGGGCGCCGGTGCCTGGCAATGACGGCATCTATGACGCCCTCTCCGACACCTTCGGCCTGCCGAAGAACTCGAAGCACCCTGATGCCACGAAGAAGTTCCTGACCCTTCTCGGATCTGCCGCCGGGCAGGATATCTTCAATCCGCTCAAGGGCTCGATCCCTGCCAACACCACGGCGGGCAACCCGCCGGCCGGGGAGAAGCAGTACGACGCGTACCTGAAGTCGGCGCAGGCTGACTGGAAGAAGGACACGATCGTCCCGAGCCTCGAGCACGGTGCCGCTGCCAAGCCGAGCTGGGTCTCGTCCTTCACCCAGGCGGTGGTGGAGTTCGTGACCAACCAGGACGTGGCGGCCACGCAGGCGGCGCTCGTCCAGGCGGCCAAAGACGCCACCGCCCAGTAGGCGGGCCACGGAGACTGTGACTGGAAGGGAGCGGCCGATTGGCCGCTCCCTTCTTTGGCTATCCTGACTGACGATGCATCGACCATCGCGTGATCGGCTCCTGTCGGTGGGCGCGATCGCCCCTTCAATCGCCGCGGTCGCCCTATTCGTGTACGGCCTGATCGGCTGGACCGCGTTCGTGTCGACAACGAAATGGAACACGCTGCGCCCCGACTACGGATTCGTTGGGGTTGCCAACTTCGTCAGCATCTTCGCCAACACGCGCTTCCAGGTCGACCTGCGCAACACGATCGTGTTCACGATCTGCTTCGTGCTGCTGTCGGTTCTCGCGGGCCTTGCGCTCGCGAACCTGATCGACCGTAAGATCCGAGCTGAGGGCTTCTTCCGCAGCGTCTTCCTGTTTCCGATGGCGATCAGCTTTATCGTCACCGGTGTCGTCTGGAAGTGGCTCCTCTCGCCGTCATCGGGCTTCAACCTGCTGCTCGGGCTCGATCCGAAGACCAACCGCTGGTTCACGGACCCGACCGTGCTCCACCTGGCCAAGGACAGCGCCGCCGGTTCGGTACTGAACGATATCGGGCTTGGGTTTCTGGCAACCGCCACCTTCGGGATCCCGGTGGCGATGCTCTCGATCGTGATCGCCGCGGTCTGGCAGATGTCCGGATTCGTGATGGCGCTCTACCTCGCCGGGCTGCGGGCCATCCCCGAGGAGCTGCGCGAAGCGGCTCGTGTCGACGGCGCCAGCGAATGGTTGGTCTTTCGGCGCGTGACGTTGCCTCTGCTCACGCCGGTCACGCTCTCGGCGGTGATCATCCTGGGGCACATAAGCATGAAGATCTACGACCTGACGGTGGCGATGTCGCCCAACGGCCCGGCCTTCGCGACCGATGTGCCGGCCACGTTCATGTGGCAGACGGCTTTCAAGGACAACCAGATCGCGCGCGGCGCAGCGGTCGCCATCGTGATGCTGGTGCTGGTGGCGGTCGTCATCGTGCCGTACCTGGTCTGGAGCCGGCGCCAGGAGGTGGCGAACTGAGCTACGTAGCCGAGGCCGCAGAGGCGGCACCAATCGCTCGACGCCGGAACCAGCACTGGTCGGAGCGCGGCCTGCGCCTCGTCCTGTACGGGATCCTCATCGTCGCTGCGATCTACTACCTGTTACCCGTCTACGTGCTGCTCGTTACCGGCCTCAAGAGCTCCAACGAGGTCAACCTCGCGAACATGTGGGTGCCGCCCACGAACCTGAACTTCGGCAGCTTCGCGGAGGCCTGGAACCGGCTCCTGCCGAACTTCACCAATAGCGTGCTGATCGCGGTGCCGGCGGCCCTCATCTCGTCGATGATCGGATCCTTGAATGGCTATGTCCTCGCCAAGTGGAAATTCCGCGGCGCGGACCTGCTCTTCACCCTGATCCTGTTCGGAATGTTCATCCCGTACCAGGCGATCCTGATCCCGCTGGTCCAGCTCACTCGGTTCCTGAACGTGTACGGCACCATCCCCGGCCTGATCCTGGTCCACATCGTGTACGGGATCCCCATCACCACGCTCATCTTCCGCAACTTCTATGCGGGCATCCCGACCGAGCTGATCGAGGCCTCGCGGATCGACGGCGCCGGGTTCGCCAAGATCTACCGATACGTCCTCTTCCCGCTCTCGGTCTCCGGCTTCGTGGTCGTCCTGATCTGGCAGTTCACCTCGGCGTGGAACGACTTTCTCTTCGCAGTGACGCTCACCAGCCAACGCAACTGGCCGGTGACGGTGGCCCTCAACAACCTGGCCGGCAGCTTCATCGTGGAGTGGAACGTCCAGATGGCGGGGGCGCTGATCGCCGCCCTGCCGACCCTGATCGTGTTCATCTTCCTGGGCCGCTACTTCGTCAGAGGACTCCTCGCCGGCTCCCTCAAGGGCTAGGCGGATGCGCATCCTGCTGATCGGCGTCGGCACCGTCGGCGAGGCGATCGCCAGAATCGCGGCGGAGCGCGACTGGTGCGAGGAGCTGGTGCTTGCCGACTACGACACCAGGCGCGCGACCGCTCTCGCGGCAAGCTTGAGTGGGGGCAACCGCTTCCCCGTCGAGCGCGTTGACGCGCGAGACCAGGGGCAGATCGTCGAGCTGGCGCGGCGGCATCGGTCCGACCTGGTCATGAACGCGGTCGACCCGCAGTTCCTGATGCCCATCTTCGAGGCGGCGCTCGAGGCGAAGGTGCATTACATCGACATGGCGATGAGCCTCTCGAAGCAGGGCGGCCCGAAGCTCGGCGATGAGCAGTTCGCACGAGCAGGCGCGTGGGAGGCATCCGGGAGGCTGGCGCTGGTGGGGATGGGGATGGATCCCGGGCTGAGCGACGTCTTCGCGGCGTATGCCGCGAAGCACCTCTTCGACGAGATCCACGAGGTGCATATCCGCGACGGCGGCGACCTTGCCATCCCGGGCTACCCGTTCGCTCCGGTCTTCTCCATCTGGACCACGATCGAGGAGTGCCTCAACCCGCCGGTCGTGTGGGCCGATGGCGCGTGGCAGACGACCGAGCCCTTCAGCGCGCCGGAGCTCTTCCCGTTCCCCGAGGGTGTCGGCCCGGTCGAGTGCGTCAACGTGGAGCACGAGGAGGTTCTGCTCGTGCCCCGCTGGCTTTCCGCGCGACGGGTCACCTTCAAATACGCGCTCGGCAGCGATTTCATCGACAAGCTGCGCACCATCCACGCGCTCGGGATGGACCGGACAGATCGGGTGAGCGTGAAGGGCGTGGAGGTCGCTCCGCGTGACGTGCTGGCCGCCATCACCCCCGACCCGGCGACGCTGGGCGACAAGTTCGTGGGCCGCGCGATCGTCGGCACGTGGGTGATCGGCAAGAAGGATGGCAAGCCACGCGAGGTATACCTCTACCAGATGGCCGATGCGCAGGAGACCTGGCGCCGCCTCGGGCTGCAGGTGGTGGGCTGGCAGACCGGCTTCAACCCGGTGATCGCCATGGAACTGATCGCGTCCGGCGCCTGGTCCGGCGCCGGCGTCCTCGGACCCGAGGCATTCGACCCCGACCCCTATCTTGCCCTGCTCGACCGATACGCCATCCACCACGCCGTGGTCGAGATGGAGCCCGGGGCGCACAGGCCGACCTAGACTGGTAGGTCCACACCGCACGGGAGCAGACCGATGAACGTCGAGGAGATGCTGCAGGGCGCGCGCGACGCGCTCACGGTGCAGCGCGTGTACGGCGAGCCGATCGAGCGCGACGGCACGCTGATCATTCCCGCCGCGAAGGTGCGCGGGGGTGGGGGAGGCGGCGGCGACAATGCCAACAACAGTGGCGGCGGGTTCGGGCTGACCGCCAAGCCGGCGGGCGCCTACGTCGTTGCGGACGGACACGTGAGCTGGGAGCCGGCGGTCGACGTGAACCGGATCGTGCTGGGTGCCCAGGTGGCGGCCGTGGTCATCGCGCTGGTCGTCGGCTCAGTCCTGCGGGCACGCTACCGCTCATGAGGTGAGCGAACAGGTCGAGAGGATCCCGCGTCGGGTTCCGGGCGATCTGCGAGATTGTCCGTATTCTCGCGTCGGTATCGCATCAGGTCGACAGAGCCAAACTGCTCCAGCCCTCGCGGAGGACGATCGCCCCGACGATGAGCGCGGCGACCGCGTCCGCCCACCAGAACCCGAAAGCGTCCGTCGCGGCAACGCTCACCAGACTGATCACCGCGAGCAACACGGCAGCCCCGGTCAGGAAGCTATCTGCCCGCAGAGCGCCGCTCCCCAGCCGCGCCGCGATCCGGTATTTGGCGACCGCGAGCGGGGGGAGAGCCACGGCTGACGCCAGCAAGAGGGCAACGCTCGCTGAAGAGGTTTCGGGGTGGGCCTGGGCCGCGAGCGATCGAAGTGAGCCAGCTGCCAGATACAGCGCCAGCGCGATCAGCGCTGACCCCACCACGCGCTCGGCGGTCCGCTCGAAACGATGCGCGCGCTCAGGTTGTCGCGACTCCGCCGCAAAGCGCCAGATCAGCGCGGCAGACGCCACAGCATCGATCACCGCGTCAGCGCCGAAGCCCAGGAGCGACAGGCTGCCGCTCGCCACGGCGGCATAGATGGCAACAGAACCAGCGACGCCGCTCCAGGCGATGCTCAGCGTGGAGAGCGCCACCGCGCGGCGCAGGTCCGTTGTGCGGGTTGCCATCGGCTGAAGGGTAATTGGTGCACTACTCCGGCCGTCGTGGTTGACCGATATCGGGGGAGCACCTACCATTGGCGGTCGCGGGGTGGAGCAGTGGTAGCTCGTCGGGCTCATAACCCGAAGGTCGTCGGTTCGAATCCGTCCCCCGCAACCACGCATTCACGATCGAAACCCGGCTTTGCAGCCGGGTTTCTCGTTGTCCGGGTCCGCGTTGGCCAAATCGGTCCGGGGCAGCGAGTGGTAACCCTTTCCTAGGCCCGCGCAGCACCCGCGTACACTCGCAAGATGATGATCGGGTGTCCGGTCTGCGGCGAGAGCAACCCCGAGCGCGCAAAGTTCTGCCTCCATTGTGGCGCGGCGCTCGAAGAGGGAATTGCAGGCGAGGTCGAAGAGCGGAAGGTCGTATCGGTCCTGTTCTGCGACCTCGTGGGGTTCACGGCCCGGTCGGAGCAAGTTGATCCCGAGGACGTGCGGGCGATGCTCCGCTCGTATCACGGTCGTGTTCGGACCGAGATCGAGCGGTTCGGCGGGACGCTGGAGAAGTTCGTCGGCGATGGCGTGATGGCCGTGTTCGGGGCGCCGGTCGCCCACGAGGACGATGCAGAACGGGCGGTGCGAGCCGCACTGCGCATCCTCGAGACCATCGAGCAGGTCAACGAGCAGGACGACCTGGACCTCTCGGTGCGAATCGGCGTCAACACGGGCGAGGCGGTCGTCGCGATCGGCGCGAACCCGGCGCGTGGCGACGCGATGGTCTCCGGCGACGTCGTGAACACCGCATCGCGGCTGCAAGGCGTCGCCCCAGCCGGCGGCGTCGTCGTCGGCGAGGTCACCCAGCGAGCAACGAAGGCGTTCGTCGAGTACCGGCAGCTTGCAGCGGCGTCTCTTCGCGGCAAGGCGGATCCGGTCGCGGTCTGGCAGGCGGTCGGACTCCGGAGCGGCTTCGGGACCGATGTCGAGCAGCGCCCAGCGACACCGTTCCTCGGTCGCGACCCCGAGGTCGTGCTCCTCCGCCAGACGCTCCTCCGCGCGATCCGAGAGTCCTCGGTCCAGCTCGTGACCATAACGGGCGAGCCCGGTGTGGGGAAGTCACGGCTCCTGTGGGAGCTGAAGTCGAGCGTGGACGACGACGTATCCATCGTCATCTACTGGCGCCAGGGCCGCTGTCTCTCGTACGGAGACGGGATCACCTTCTGGGCCTTGGGCGAGATGGTGAAGAGCCACGCGGCGATCCTTGAATCGGACTCTCCTCAGGAGGCCCGAACAAAGCTGGAAGTGGCCGTGTCGGCCGTGATAGATGAAGCTTCGCAGGCGGGCTGGTTGGTGGATCGCCTCGCGCCGCTCGTGGGGGCCAGTGGAGGCGACCGGGCCAGTCGCGACGAGTCGTTCGCCGCCTGGCGGTCGTTCCTCGAGCTCATCGCCGGCCACCACCCGCTGGTCCTCGTCTTCGAGGACATCCATTGGGCGGACGACGCGCTGCTCGACTTCGTCGACCACCTAACGGAATGGTCGAGTACGAGACCGATGCTGGTCCTCTGCTCGGCACGACCGGAGCTGTATGAGCGCCACCCGGGATGGGCCGGCGGGAAGCGGAACTCGACCACGCTCGCGCTCTCGCCGCTTTCCGATGAGGACACGGGCCACCTGGTCTCTTCGATGGTCGCCAATGCGGTCCTTCCCCACGACGTGCGGGCTCAGCTTCTCGAACGGGCCAGCGGCAACCCGCTGTTCGCAGAGGAGTTCGTTCGAATGTTGCTCGATCGTGGCCTGCTTAACTCGGATGGCACTGCCCCCGCCTCCGGCGGGCAGATTCCACTTCCGGACACGATCCAGGCCACCATCGCCGCGCGGCTCGACTCGCTGCCGGCAAGTCGCAAGTCTCTCATCCACGACGCGTCGGTCATCGGCAAGGTCTTCTGGTCCGGGGCGCTGGCATCAATGGGAGGCATCGAGCGAGCGGTGGCGGAGGAGATGCTCCACGAGCTCGTGCGCAAGGAACTGGTCCGTCCAGCTCGCACGTCGACCGTCCGGGGCGAGGCCGAGTATTCCTTCTGGCACGCACTCGTGCGCGACGTTGCGTACGCCCAGATCCCGCGCGCCGGTCGCGCCAGCCGTCATCGACTCGCCGCTTCATGGATCGAGGAGACCGCCGGGGAGCGAGTGGCCGACGTCGCCGAGCAGCTCGCGTACCACTACGGCCAGGCGCTCGACCTTGCCCGTGCCCTTGGCTCCAACGAGCGGCTCGATGAGCTCGAGAAGAAGGCGCGCGACGCCCTCGAGCTGGCCGGCGATCGTGCCGCGCAGCTCGACCTCCGGAAGGCGTACCGGTTCTACCAACGGGCCGGGCAGCTGGCGCCGCCCGCGACATCCGTGCGCGGCCGACTTCTGGTGGCGATGGTGCAGGCCGGAGGCATGGCCTTCGGCGGTGCGGGCGAACTCGGGCCCGACGAGTCGGAGCGGGTCCTCCAGGACGCGATCGACGACTTCCGCGCCGCCGGCGATACGCTGCGCGAAGGAGACGCCGCCGTCCAGCTGAGTCGCCAGCTGTGGTTCCGCGGCGCGAACGAACGCGCGGAGCCGGCGCTTGCCGACGCGATCAAGGTCCTGGAGCCTTCTGGCCCTACGAGAGAGCTCGCGGATGCCTATGCGGAGATGGCCGGGCGTCACATGCTCGCGGCCCACGAAGCTGAGTGGGCAGCCTGGACCGATCGGGCGCTGGAGCTTTCGCGCACCGTGGGGGCGGGCGATGTCTATGCGCGAGCGCTCCAGTTCCGTGGCTTCCTGCGCGAATTCGCAGGTGACCCAATGGCATTGGTGGACATGCGCGAGGCGGTCGACGCCGCGATGGCCAGTGGCCGGCTGCAAGTCATTGAAGCCGCATACGCGAACCTCGCGGACATGACCCACGAGATCGAAGGGCCCGAAGCGGGCCTTGCACTCTATCGCGAGGGCGTGGCGCTCCTGAGACGCCGCGGAGTGGGCGCGCTGTGGCCGTTCGCAGAGTCAACGCGGCCCCTATACGCGCTCGGCCGATGGGACGAAGTGCTTACCGTCGCTGACGAGGTGATCGAGAGCGATCGCCACGCGGGCATCACGCAGTTGACCGGCGTCGTCCTGCCCCAGAAGGCTCGAGTGGTCTCGAACCGTGGCGACCCTGACCAGGCGCGGGGCCTCCTCGATGCGTACCTCCCGCGAGCCCGCGAGGCCCACGATCCACCAATCCTCTACCTGACGTTGATCGCCCTGGCCCACTGCGCGTTGGCGATGGACGATCGTGACGCCGCGACCTCTCACATGGAGGAGATGCTCGGCACGCCCGACGGCTGGGATGGCCGCTTCTTCACCTGCATGTGGGCCCTGCCCGACGCCGCGAGGATCCTTGCCCAGCTTGGAGAGTACGACCGGGCCGAGGCCGTGAGCGGCGGTCCGACCTCCTCGATCCCGCTCCTCCACCGTCAGGTCGTTGCCAGTCGCGCGGCGATCGAGGAGGCACGAGGCCACGCGTCCGACGCGCTCGCGCTGTATCTCGAGGTCGAGCCGTGGTGGGCGAGCCAGCGGTGTCGATACGAGCACGCACAGGCGTTGTTTGGCGCCGCTCGATGCGCGCTTCTGATGGGCGACTCGGCGAGCGCCGAGGCCAAGCTGCGCCAGGCGCGCGATACGTTCAGCGATCTCGGCGCCACCCCGCTCCGGGGGCAGGTAGACGCTCTACTGGCGCGGGCGTAGTTCTTCATACCGCTGCGCCGATTCCGTTCGGTACAATTCGGCCGGCTCCCCTTCCGTACCTCGCGAGGGTCTGCGCGCGACCATGATCGCCAACCCGAAGAAGCTGCGGCCGTACGACGAACCACCCAAGCGGCGCCGTGGCCTGATCCCCGATTGGCCCGGCAGCGCGGCGACCGGGTTCCTGGTCGTCGCGACCCTGTGGCTGGCCCTTGCCGGCGGCATCGGCCTGCTTGCCGTGGGGCTGCGGATCTTTCCCAATGTGTCGCTCAGCCTGCCGCTGATTGGCGATGCCAAGTTCCAGGTCGATGCCGGGCGGGCGCAGCTCGCCTTTCTGAACGCGGTCGTCTACGGCTGGCTGACGAATGCTGGGATCGCGGCCATCTTCTTCATCACCTCGCGCCTGACGGGCCGGAGACTCTTCATGGAGAAGATGGCCATGCTGGGGCTCCTCTTCCTGAACGTCGGCGTGCTGGCCGGAATCGCGTGGATCTACATCGCGAACCTCGGGCCGGCGACCGGGCTGTCTGCCTTCGCGGCGCCGGTCAACGGATTGATGCTGCTCGGCGTCCTCCTGGCCGCGGGCGCGTTCTTTGGTACCGAGGGTGACCCGACCCGAGGCAGCCGTTACATCAGCAGCTGGTACTTCGCGATCGCGCTGCTTGCCCTGCTGGGCCTCTTGGCTGGGAACGTGGTGTTGGGCGTGCTTGACCTGCCCGAGAAGACCGAGGCGCTGGCATCGCTCTTTGCCGAGCGCGCGCTCGAGGCGTACTGGCTGCTGGGGGTCGCGCTCGGAACCCTCTACTACGTCATCCCGCGGGAGGCCGAGAACCCGCTCTACAGCACTGGCGTGGCGCTCCTCGGGTGGGCCACCTGGCTGCTGCTCGCCGGCCCCTCCGCGCTGGCACCGCTGGTCGATCCATCCGTGCCGTACTTCGTCACCACCCTCGGCATTGTCACGACCCTGCTGATGCTGGTCCCGGCCTTCCTGGTGGTTGCCAACCTCGTGCTCACCGTTCGCGGCCGATGGAGCCTGCTGCTGAGCGCGGGCGCGCTGCCGTTCGCCATAGTCTCGCTCGCCTTCCTGCTCGGCACGGCTCTGCTGCAGGGGATCGGGGCACTGCGGGCGGTGCAGGTCCTGGTCGATCACACCGAGTGGATCAACGGCGCATTCATCTACGCGACGCTGGGCGCATATACCTTCGCGATGCTCAGCTTTGCCGAGTACTCGCTCCCGCGGCTCCTGCGCCGTGAGTGGGGCGGCGGCTTCCTGAGCGGCGCCGAGCTGTGGACCGGCTTCGCGGGAGCGACGATCGCCGGCCTGGCGCTGATTGGTGGAGGCCTGGCCCAGGGCTCGCTCCTCACGCAGTCGGCTGCGCCTGATCAGATCGACGCCACGCTCCTCCCGTTCCGCGTGGCGGCTGCCGGCGGCCTGGGGCTGTGGGCCCTCGCCGGCCTGGCGCTGCTGGTCAGCCTCTTCCTGATGTACACCAGCGCCCGCTCGGCTCAGTACGTCCTGCCGCAAACGCCCACCATCTTGCCCGCGGTCGCCGACGCGTGACGATCCATACCCCCATCGAGGCCCGATCCGGCCGCGTTCCCGCCTGGGCTGCGATCGTCACCGTCTTCCTGCTCCTGGTCGGTGGGTTTTACGTGGCCTCGAATCTCGCCGGCGAGAACCCGGCGCTGGCGGTTCCCGGCCCGAGCGGCTCGGGCTCCCCGAACGCCTCCGGCCGCGTCGACTCGGGCGCCGCGCTAGCCATCATCAAGACGGCGGGATGCCAGGCCTGCCACGGCCAGGATTTCAGCGGCGGGCTAGGGCCGGATCTGCACGGGATTGCTAAGGGCCCGGCCACCCCGGACCTCAAGAAGCTGACCACCGACCACCCCAACGATTGGATCCAGCTCTGGATCGCGGGCACGGACCCCGCGGTGAAGAACATCGACCGCAAGGGGATGCCGGTCTTCGGCGGCCAGCTCAGCCCGGCGCAGATCAACATCATCGCCGAGTACCTCAAGACGCTTTGACCGATGCGGCCGCCCGGCCGGCACGGGACCGGCCGGTGCTCATTGGCGCGGCCGAGATGGCCGAGATCGACCAGGCGACGCAGCGCCTGGGGCTGACCCAGGACGCGCTCATGGAGAGCGCCGGCGCGGCAGTAGCCGACGTCGCGCAGGTCGAGCTCGGGCGCCTTGCCGCTGGCTCCCACGAGCCGCCGCTGAGCGTGATCCTGTGCGGCCCGGGCAATAACGGCGGCGACGGCTTCGTCGTCGCGCGGCGCCTTGCGGCGGCCGGGCGTCTCGTGCTGGCGGTGCTGGTCGGCGACGCGGGCCGGACCGGCGGGCCGTCTGCGGCCCACAACTGGGCCGTGCTGCAGGCGATGGCAGCCGGCGGCTCGCTGGAGCTGTTCGTCGCACCCAACCCAGATCTGCTCCTCGTCCTGCGGCCGCGCTTCTCCCCGGCGACACTGCTGGTGGATGCGCTGCTGGGAAGTGGCGCCAGCGGCCCGCTGCGCGAGCCGATCTCGACAGCGGTCGATCTGCTCAACGCCCTTCGCACCCATGCGCTCGCCGCCGGGCGGCCCTGCAGCGTGCTGGCGGTCGACACGCCGACGCGGATCGACATGACCAATGGATCGCGCTCCGATCCTGTGGTCGCCGCCGATCTGACCGTCAGCTTCCACAGAGCCAAGGCCGGCTTCGCGCTCGACAAGGAGGCGCGCCGCCTGGCGGGGCGCTACTTCGTTGCGCCCATCGGCATCCCGCTGGAGGCGGAGGAAGGGATCGTGCCGCCCGACGGCGAATACCCTCCCTCGCGCATCTCGCAGATCAACTGGGAGGAGCCGGTCCCCGTGGAGCAGCGGCGGGTGCGGCCCGGCGAAGGGATCGGCGCCGGCCCCGGGGTCGAGGATTAACGTCGATCTTGGCTAGCTGCTTCCCGGGCGGGTGAGCGGCTCACCGGCGGCGCAGAGCGGGCAGTCGGTTGCGGGCCACGACGGAACTTCGATCGCGCCCAACGACAGGATCGGAACGGTGAGCTCGAGAGGCGCGCTCGAGCGGTCGACGATTACCGCCGCGGCCAGGGGTTCGGCGCCGGCCGCGCGGACGGCATCTGCCGTCTCGAGGAGCGAAGCGCCGGTGGTCAGAATGTCGTCGACAAGCACAACGCGGTCGGAGGCAGAGACCTCCCACCCGCGGCGAAGTGCTCGACCGCGCTCGATCGGCTCCGCGAAGATGCCACGCACGCCGCCGCCCAGCTGGCGGGCGGTCTCGAAGGCGAGGAGCACGCCGCCCGTGGTGGGGCCGACCACCAGCGTCGGGGAGAATGGTGCGAGGATCGAAGCGAAACGGCGGCAGATCTCGACCGCCAGCTCTGGATGCTGGAGCACAGCGAACTTCTCCAGGTAGCGGCCGGAATGCCGCCCGCTCTTCAGCATGAAGTGCCCGTCCCGCAACGCACCCGCCTGCTCGAAGATCTGCTCGATGCCGGTGCTGGTCTGCATCGGCCTACTCGTAGACGGCCGCGAAGTCGACCGCGGGGTAGCGTTCGCTCAGCGCGTCGGTGACCCACTGCAGAACGTCGGAGGGGTCGTAGTACTCGGCGATGGTGCGGGCGTCGCAGACCGACAGGCCGGCTCGATGGGGCTCCACCTCCAGGCGGGCGGCGTCCGGCAGGTCGGTCATGTCGAGGCCCGTCTCGAAGCGGCCGTCGGCGCGGAGAACGAGGACGTCGTCCGGCTCCTCGAGCAGCACCAGGTCCCCGGTCCGGTGCAGCACCTCCTCGGCATTGGAGGCGAACTCCCATAGCACCTGCTTCTGCTGCGCGCTGATCTGGCCGCGGTAGGCGTCGGCGAGCTGCCACAGGCGCTGCGCGGCGAGCGTCTCCTGCTGCGAGTGCGGCAGCTCGGCCTGCCAGTCGTCACCACCCTCCTCGGCGACCTGCTCCTCCGCCTCCAGCTTGTCCGCCTCGAGGAGATGATCAACGGGGTTGCGCGCCGCCTCCAGCAGCCACGCGAAGATATCGGCCGGGTTGTAGAGCTCAGCGATCTCGTTGAACGAGTCAACGGTCTGCTCTTCGTCGTACCACTCGCTGTCGGCGGGGTCCTGGTAGGTGAGCCGCGTGGTCCAGGTCTCGTCGACGGGGTGATAGATGAGGTAATCCTGGTCATCGTCCGCGAGCTTGATGGGGCCGATCTCGCGCAGCCGCTCACGATTCGCGTCGAAGAAGCGGCGCAGCTGCTCCGTCGCCTCGTACAGGAAGTCGCGGCGCTCGAGCTCGGCGTCGCTGGCCAGCTCTCGCAGTGCTGTGATGCGGGGCGATGCGGCGGAGGGCGGCACGGTCTAGGGCCTGTACTCGAGGTCGGGGCCCATCCGCTCGCGCAGAAACATGATGTGCTTGCGATCGAAGATCGACTCCGCGATGCGGTGGCCCAGCCCGATCGCGTTCGGATCGGCGTAGAGGCGGTCGAGGACGGCGTAGTTGGGCAGGTCCAGGATCACGACGTTGTCCCACTCAGACCCCTCGGTCACGTTGAACCAGCCCACGAAATGGATCCCGTACTCGCGCTCGTAGCGGCGCGCCTGGCGGGGGAAGAGATGGCGCATCCCGCGCTTGAAGAAGGCATCCCGGCCCTTGCGCACGTTGAAGAAGGTCACCATCAGGGGCATCAGCTGCCGCCCTTCCGGCTACTCATCGGTCTGCTCCTCGTCGTCGGTGACGATTCGGGTGGGAGGGCGCGCCGCCCCCACCGTCCGGCCACGGCCGCCCCGCCGATCGGCGAAGAAGACGCGCAGCAGGAAGACGCTGGTCATGCTGACGAAGAAGAGCAATACCATGTCGACGAAGAGGAGGAGCGCAAGAAGCCAGACCGGCCAGCCAAAGGTGAAGAGGCCAACCGGGACCAGGAGCAGGATGAGCGCAAAGAGGACCGCCTGCGTGACGAAGCAGCCAAGGCCGGGTCCCTCATTCGGGTCGAGCTCCTCGTTGGTGCGGATCGACAATCGGTCCCTCGCGGCGAACAGGCGGGTGTGGCGCTCGGCATGGTCCCATATCCAACACCCTCACGCTTCGTAGGTCATTCGACCAACCGCCACGGTCAGCTGCACCACACCCGGCAGCTCCAGGCCGAGCAGAGGCGTGTTCGCGGAGCGCGAGGCGAGGGCATTGGCCTCGACCCGCCAGCGCGCGACCGGATCGAAGACGACGAGGTCTGCCACCTGGCCGATGGAGAGCCCTCGCGTCTCTCCGATCAAGCCGGCCGGGCCGGACGAGATCGCTTCGACCAGCCTGACCAGACCCAGGCAGCCGGCCTCGACGGCGGCAAGTCCGAGTGAGAGCGCCGTCTCCAGGCCGATGATGCCCGGCGCCGCGGCGGCGAACTCGACCAGCTTGCGCTCGGGCGGGTGTGGAGCATGGTCGGTGGCAATCGCGTCGATGCTGCCATCGACCAGGCCGCCCAGCAGCGCCAGCGCGTCCTCGCGGCTCGGCAGGGGCGGGTTCACCCGCGTCGCTCCGTCGTAGGCGCGCTCGAAGTTCGGCTCACCCACTTCGTCCCACGCGAACCCCCGGTGGCCGCCGACCCAGGCATCGGTCAGCGCCAGGTGGTGCGGAGTGACGTCACAGGTAACGCGCAGGCTGCGTTCCTTTGCACGCCGCACCGCGTCGAGTCCGCCGGCGGTCGACAGGTGGGTGAAGTGCACCCAGCCGCCGGTTTCGGCGGCCAGGGCGATGTCGCGCTCGACGATCGTGAGCTCGGCGCTCGGCGGCCAGCCGCTCAGGCCCAGCCGGGTGGCCATCGGCCCGCTGCGCATCAGCGTCCCGGCCGCGAGGCTCGTCTCCTCGGCATGCTCGATCAGTGGCAGGCCCAGCTCGGCGAGATAGGCGAGCGCGCCGCGAGCCAGCCGGGGATCCGCGATCGCGGCGCCATCGTCGCTCACGCCGACCACGCCCTGCGCGGCCAGCTCGGCGTAATCGGTGAGCCGCTCGCCGGCGCGGCCCCGGGTGGCGGCGGCGACGACCCGCACCCGAGTGGGTCCTGGATACCCGTTGACGGCGGCCACCCGCGCCCGCTCATCGAGAGGCGGCTCGGTGTTCGGCATGGCACAGATGGTCGTGAAGCCTCCGTGGGCCGCGGCGTTGGTTCCGCTCTCGATCGTCTCGGCCACCTCCCCGCCCGGCTCGCGCAGGTGGGTGTGCAGGTCGCAGAGTCCCGGCGCAGCGACGAGGTCGCCACCCTCGATGCGCCGGACCCCGTCGGGCAGCTCGCCCGGATCCACGATTCGGCCTTCCAGCACCGCGACGTCGCGCACCGCATCCTCCCGTTGGGCGGGATCGATGACGCGAGCCCCGGCCAGGAGGAAGCTCGCCGGGGTGTCGGCGAGCGAGCCGAATCGGCTCATCCTGCGCCAGCGATCAGCGCGAGGACGGCCATCCGCACTGCGACACTGTTCTCGACCTGCCGTCCGATCTGGCTGCGCCCGCTGGCTGCCAGCTCGGCGCTGATCTCGACCCCCTCATTCGTCGGGCCGGGATGGAGCACCGGCGCGTCCGGCCTGGTCAGGAGCATCCGCTCGGTTGTGAGGCCCCAGCGCGACGTGTACTCGCGCAGAGACGGGACGCCAGCGCCCGCCTCGCGCTCGACCTGGATGCGCAGGGTCATCACCGCGTCGGCATCGCGCAACGTCTCCTCGAGGGCAGCCACCCGCACCCCGGGCCAGTCATCGAAGCCGCGCACGAAGGCCGGCGGGCCGGCAAGCCACACCTCGGCGCCGAGCATCGGTAGGAGGTGCAGGTTCGAACGGGCGACGCGCGAATGGGCGCTATCGCCGACGATCGCGACCTTGCGCCCTTCGAGCGGGCCCAGCGCATCGCGCAGGGTCAGGGCGTCGAGCAGCGCCTGCGTCGGGTGGGCGTGCATCCCGTCGCCCGCGTTCACGACGCGGAGGCCCGTCTCGCGCGCTGCGAGGTGGGCCGCCCCGCTGGCGGAGTGGCGCAGGACGCAGATCGAGACGCCGGTCCGCTCCAGCGTCCGTAGCGTATCGATCAGGGACTCGCCCTTCGCCACGCTGCTGCCGGCAACCCTCAGATCGACCACCGTGGCGCCCACTGCGCGCGCCGCGAGCTCGAAGCTGACGCGCGTGCGAGTCGAAGCCTCGTAGAACGCTAGGCCGACCGTCTCCCTACGTAATGGCTCCGGACGCTCGCCGCGTTCGCGCCACTCGCGCATCTCGACCGCCAGTGCCAGGCAGGTCTCCACCTGTGCGCGGGTCAGCCCGTCCACGTCGAGGAGGTGTCGCAGGGGCCAGGTGCGCGGCGCGGTAGCGACGGTCACGCCGCCTCCGGCTCCGGCACGGGACGCGTGATCACAACCTGGTCGACGCCGTCGGTCTCGAGCAGGCGGACGTGCACGATCTCGTCGCGCGCGGTCGGCAGGTTCTTGCCGACGTAGTCGGGACGGATCGGCAGCTCGCGGTGCCCCCGGTCGACCAGAACCCCCAGCCGCACAGCTCGTGGCCGACCGTGATCGGTAAGGGCATCGAGCGCCGCGCGCACCGTTCGACCCGTGTAGAGCACGTCGTCGACGAGGACGACCGTGTGGCCGCTCACCGCGAGACCGAGGTCCGAGCGCTTGACGATCGGCGCGTGCGCGAGCTTGGTCAGGTCGTCGCGGTAGTAGGTGATGTCGAGCGACCCGACGGTCAGGCTGGTCCCCTCGTGCTGCTCGATCAGCGCCGCAAGCCGTCGGGCGATCGGTACTCCGCGGCTGCGAATCCCGACCAGCACCAGCTCATCGGTCCCGCCGTTCCGTTCAACGATCTCGTGAGCGATTCGGACCAGGATGCGGCGTAGCCCGTCCCCGTCGAGGATCAGGCGCTCATTCATGCGGGCAACTCCTTGGCGGCCTCGCGGGACCGCGTTAAAGGGTTGCCCTTGAGTATACCGATGCGGCTGGCTAACCCCCCGGGCCGATCACCGCCGGACCGTTCCAACCCTTGGGGTCGCCGAGCGTCGTATTCGTGTCGCCGCTCGGGGCGGCAACGGTCACCCACAGGTGCGCCATCTCGCCGGGTGAGCCCGGGCTCTCCCCGCCGCCGCCGATCCCCAACGTGACCACGGCCCTACCTGGTGTTGGATTGCCATCACCATTCGGCCACAGCACGACGTCAATGATGCTGCGCGACCCGTCCGTGGCGCGGATCCCCAAGTTGGCCTGGGTGGCGTCGATCAGATTGCCACTCGCCTGCCCGAAGTAGACATAGGTTGGGTCCGGGAAGCGCTCGCCGCTGGGGCCCGATTGCGGATTGCCGGTCCAGCTCGTATTCCAGACCGTGAACCAGTCGGAGTCGGTGCTCCAGGCGATCTCGGCTGAGGTAAAGGCGTTCTGGCCCGCGACGAGCGTCGGGAAGAGCTGCTTCTCGCCGGCGAATGGATCGTTCGCCGAGCCGCCCGCGAGGTAGGGCATGCCCCCGGTCCTGAAGATCCAGCCGAACCCCTGCTGGGTCATCCGGCCGCGCCAGTAGATCGAGCGGGTTCCGTCGGGCGAGAGGATCGGCAGGAAGGTCGCGTCAAGGGTGCGAATGGCGGCCGCCGCCGGGTTGCTCAGATCGCCGTCGAGCGGAACGAGGTAGCTGTTCGGCGGGTCGCCGACCACGCTGATCCAGAGTCGCTCCCCATCGAAGCTGCCTGCGTACGCCGCCTTCAGGAAGGTGAGCTGATGCGAGGTGCCGACCTGCGTATCGAAGAGGCCGACATCGAGGGTTGGCTGGCTGCCCCCAAAGAGCCCAGTGTAGGCAAGGAAGCGGCCGTCGAGGCTCCAGGTCATGCGCTTGGTGAAAGGGTCGTCCCCGCTCGTCTCGCCCAGGTCGCGTGTCTGGGCGTCGGAGAGCCTGACGGCCCAGATCTCGTTTGTGCCCTTCAGGCCCTTTCGCGTCTGGTAGGCGAGCCATTCACCCGTCGGCGACAGGGTGGCGGCGATGGGCGGGCCGCCGGGAGTCGTCAGCGCGACGAGCTTGGGTGCGGACTTGGTGGCCGTGTCATAGCCCCGCACGCTGAGCTCCTGTGAGCCGAGCGGCCCGGTGAGCGACAGGAACCCGATTTCACCGGGTCGGAGCAAGCCCGCGGGGAGCGGGGTGCTGGCGGAGGTCGGCTGTGGGCTCGGGCTTGTCGTAGTGGCGGAGCCACTCGGCGTTGCCGCGACGCTCGGGCTCGGGGTAGCGGTCGCGCCGACGGGCGTGCGGGCAGGCAGGTTGAGCACCACCAGGGCGAGTGCCGCGGCCGCCGCGATGGTCGCCAGGCCGGCGCCCAGGGTGAGGATGCCGCCCGGGCGGCGCCACCACGGACGCTCGATAAACGAGCCGCGCTCGAGACCGGTGCGGACCCGCGCGCCGAGATCGGCGGGGGGTGCCGTGTGTCGCAGCCCACTCACGAGGCGCCGCTGGTCCGAGAAGGCGGCCATCGTCTCGCGGCACTGCGGACACTCGCGAAGGTGCGCCTCCAACTGCGCCTTCTCCAGGTCGCTCAGATCGCCCGAGAGCGAGGCGCTGATCAGCTCGTCGACGTGCTGGTTCATCGGGTAAATCCTTCAGCCGCCAGATGTCGACGCATCTCGCCGCGGGCACGGCACAGGAGCGTGCGTACGGCTCCGTAGCTGAGCCCCATCACCTCGCCGATCTGGTGAGCGCTCATATCCTCGATATCGCTCAGGAGCAGGCACTGTCGGTAGTTCGCCTTGAGCCGCAGGAGCGCCCGCTGGACACGTTCATCGAGCGTCCCGGCGATCGCCTGTGCCTCGGGGCCGGGGCCCGCATCCGGACGCTCGAGATGACGCTCATCGGTCCCCATTGGCGTGACGAAACGACGGCGACGCATCTCGTCGATCGCCGTGTTGGTCGCGATCCGATAGAGCCACGAGCGCCTGGAGCTCTCATCGGCCAGGGAGTCGAGCTTGCGATGCGCCTTGATGAAGGTGTCCTGTGTGATGTCGGCAGCGCGGTCGCGGTCGGCGACCATGCGGAGGACGTAGTTGAAGATGGGAGCCGAGTACTCGTCGAAGAGCCGCTCGAAGGCGGCGTTACGCTGAGCCTGGGTGACGTGCGCGCTCACCGAGGTCCGTCCGACCGGCACGCGCCGCGGCAACACCATCGACTGCACCTCGTCCTCCACGCAGAATCCCCTCGCGGGTTGCAGTCAGTACGCACCGGTCCGCGCATCTGTTACGGGCGGGCCAGCGGACCAACCAGCTGCCTGCGCAGAACCTCGGCCGCGTACTCCGGCGCCGCAGGGTTGACGGCCAGTGCGGTGGCGCGCTCAAGCCCGGCGATGACGCGTAGGCGTGGGTGCAGCTCCCAGTGCCAGTGAAACGTCTGGTCGAGCCGCTGGCCCGCAGGGGCAGTGTGCAGGAAGAGGTTGTAGGGCGGGTCGCCCAGGGCGTCGAGCGTCCGCAGCGTTCGCTGCAGAGTGGCCCGGCAGGCGCCGATCGCCTCGTCGTCGAGCTGGGTGAAATCGGCTGCGTGGTGCCGGGGCACGATCATCAGCTCGAACGGGCTGCGGCTGGCGGCCGGCGCGAAGACTACGGCGCGCTCATCGGCGAGCACCAGGCGTTCGCCCGATTCCTCCTCCGTTGTGGCGAGGCCGCACCATACGCAGCTGCGGTTCTTGATGGTGTGCCGGGCTCCGCCACCGATCTCCTCCGCGACCCGATGTGGCACCTGCGGGATCGCATATAGCTCCATATTGAGGTGCTGGCTCCGAGAGCCCGCCTGGCGGCCGTAGCTCTGCACCGCCTGGACGTAGAGCTCTTCGTCCGATTCGCGCGGCCCGGCTGCCAGCTCGCGCATGGCGTCGCGCAGGCTGCGCAACAGCTGATCGGCCAGCCGTGGCGGAGCATCCGCCAGTCGCTCGTGGTGGTCGCGCGGCCCTACCAGGATCTCCCAGGAGCCACGGGAAGAGGCCACCTCGCTGATGGAGAGCTGAGAGGCGCTCTCCTTGGTCGAGTCAATGCGATGGAATGCATCGGCCCGCAGAACGACCCGTCGTACGCTGGTCTCGCTCTCGTCGGGCGCGGCGTCGTCGCAATGACGGCAGTGGGTGCCCTCGACGGGAGTGGCCTGGACGGCGAAGGAGCTGTGCTCGAAGCCTCGGTCGGTCACGATCGCGGACCACCAGCCGGTGACTGGATCGCGGCGCAACTCGAACACGCGCGGAATCGTACCCGAAGGGTTGTCAGCCGGAGAGCTCCCAGCTCCTCTTGCGCTGGAGGGCGTGCCACTCCTCGCGGAGCAGGCTCATGACGTGGACGTCACCGTGCTGGCCGCGAGCGAAATGCGCGCGCCGCAAGGTCGCTTCGCGCACGGGTAGACCCGCTCGCCGCGGATGATGGGACGGATCGGCTCGGTCAAGACTTGGTTCCGTGTGCGCTAGGCTGGAGCCCCGCAGGATACCGAAAAGAGGGCCGAAACCGATGGCTGCCGAGCGCACCGCGACCGTGACCTGGACAGGCGACCTTGCAACCGGCAGCGGGGCCGTCACCGCAGGGACCAGCCAGCTCTTCACCGATCTGCCGGTCAGCTGGTCGACACGCACCGAGGCACCGGCGGGCCAGACTTCGCCCGAGGAGCTGCTCGCCGCCGCGCACGCCTCTTGCTTCTCGATGGCGCTGGCGGGCGCGCTGGCCAAGGGAGGCACCCCGCCGGAGCACCTCCACGTCTCGGCAACCGTCACCTTCGACAACGTGGGCGACGCCTGGACGGTCGTCTCCTCGGAGCTCGACGTGGTGGGCGTGGTGCCAGGCCTCTCGGAGGCCGACTTTGACAGCGGTGCCCAGAATGCGAAGGAGAACTGCCCGATCTCGCGTGCCCTGCGAGGGAACGTTCGCCTGTCAGTGACGTCCACCCTCGAGAGCTGACGACGCGCGATCCGCTTCGGAGGGCGCATGGCGGATCTGGAAACGCGATCCGAGCTCACTCGGGACAGTCTCGGGGCGATCGGCGACGTCCTGGGAGCGATTGGGCGCCTGGATTTCGAGCTTCAGCCGATCCTCGAGCTGATCGTGGAGCGGGCGGCGGACCTGTGCGACGCGGGCTGGGGCTATCTCTGGATGCGGGACGGGGACGAGTTCCGGGCTGTCGCGAATCACGGCGCGTCACAGGCATCGTGGGAATACGAGCAGGAGCACCCGATCAAGCCCAGTCGCGCTTCGCTCGTCGGTCGAGTCGCGCTCGAGGGGCGGGCAGTGCTCATCGCCGACGTCCTTGCCGATCCCGAGTACGACTGGGCCGAAGGTCAGGAGCTGGCCGGCCATCGCACCGCGCTTGGCCTTCCCGTACACGGTGACGGCGGCGACCTGATCGGCGTCATCGGCCTCGCACGAACCGTCGTCGCCCCGTTCGATGATGAGCAGATCGGCATCGTCTCGGTGTTCGCCGATCAGGCCGCGGTCGCGGTCAGGCTCGCGGGCCTGCTCGCCGAGGAGCACGAGGCGGCCCAGCGTGAGGCGGCCGTGCAGGACGTGCTGCAGACCATCACGCGCTCGACCTTCGACCTTGATGGCGTGCTCCAGATCGTCACGGAGCGTGCCGTGCGCCTGTGTCATGCCGACATGGGTAACGTCGCCCGGCGCGACGGCGATGTGTTCCGCAGCGTCGCGTTCACCGGCTTCGGCAGCAACGCGGAAGAATACGCGCGCCTCGAGCGATCGCTCACGTACGTGCCGGAACGCGGCTCGGCCACTGGACGCGCGCTGATGGACCGGCGCGTCGTGCACATCCCGGACGTTCTGGAGGACGCCACCTACACGCTCACCTCGCTCCAGAAGATTGCCGGTTTCCGGACTCTCCTGGCCATCCCGATGCTGCGCGACGGCGAGCCGATTGGTGTCATCTCGGTGGGTCGCGAGGAACGGCGCCCGTTCACGGCCGCCGAGATCCGAATCATCCAGACCTTCGCCGACCAGGCATCGGTCGCGGTGAGGCTCGCGGGGCTGCTCGGTGATACGCACGAGGCACTGGAGCGCGAGACCGCGGTCGGGCAGGTGCTGCAGTCCATCAGTCGCTCCACCTTCGAGCTTGACGCTGTTCTGCAGACAGTCCTCGACAGTGCGGTCCGGCTGACCCATGCCGACCAGGGCGGCATTCTCCGCGAGGCGGGCGGTCATTTTCGTGCGCGCGCCTTCAGCTCGGATGTGCCCGCGAAGTTTCGCGAGATCATCTCCGCCATCGCGTTCCAGCCTGAGCGGGGCTCGGCGATGGGTCGCGCCCTGCTCGAGCGCGGACCCGTACAGATCGTCGACGTGCTGGCCGATCCCGAGTACCGGCTAATCGATGCCCAACGAGTCGTCGGCTTTCGGACGCTCCTCGCGGCTCCCCTGCTTCGCGATGGAGAGCCAATAGGCGTCCTCGCCGTCTGGCGTCGGCAGGTGCGGGCGTTCACAGCTCCCGAGATCACCCTCTTGACGACGTTCGCGGATCAGGCCGCGCTGGCCATCGAGAACGTTCGGCTGTTCGAGACCATCGACCGACAGCGAACCGAGCTGGCGCGATACGCGCCGCAGGCCGCCGAGCTCCTCTCGAGTGACGAGGGCGAGCAGCTGCTGGCCGGACATCGGCGCGAGATCACCGCACTCTTCTGCGACCTGCGTGGCTTCACAGCGTTCGCCGAGACGGCGGAGCCGGAGGAGGTCCTCGGCCTGCTGCGCGAATACCACGCCGCGGTCGGTGAGCTGGCGCTGGCAAACGGCGGCACCGTCGAGCACTTCGCCGGCGACGGGCTGATGGTCTTCTTCAACGATCCTGCCAAGCTCGCTCATCACCAGCTGGCGGCCACTCGTGCGGCGCTCGCCATGCGCGAACGGTTCGGGCCACTCGCGGTCGGGTGGCGGAAGCGCGGCTACGAGCTGGGCCTGGGGATTGGCCTGGCGGCCGGCTACGCAACTCTCGGGCGGATCGGCTTCGAGGGACGCTACGACTACGGCGCGGTCGGGAACGTGGTGATCCTGGCGTCGCGGCTCAGCGAGGCGGCCGTCGCAGACGAGATCCTCGTCAGCCAGCGTCTGCACGCTGCGGTCGAGACGGAGATAGACGCCGAGGAAGTCGATGCGCTGCAGCTCAAGGGGTTCAGCCGTCCATTAGCGGTCTACCGCGTTCGTGCCCTGCGACCCTGACGACTACTCGACGGCGGCCAGGATCTCCGGAACCAGGCCGGGGTAGCCCTCCAGGAACTCGATCCGCTCGCGCTTGAAGCGCTTCACCCAGGAGCGGTACTCGGAGAGACGCCCGCCCCCCTCGTACAGAGTGCGTGGCTGAAGCAGCTCTGGGTCGGAGACCCCCGGCAGCGACGACGCGACCTGGTAGCCGAAGTCGGGGTCGCGCTCCCATTGAATCGTGCCCTCGGCGATCGCCTTGACAATAGCGCCCGAGTGCTCGATCTCGATCTTCTTCGAGCCGGGAGCACCCTCGACTCCTCCCACCCGTCCGGTGTTCAGCAGGTAGACGGAAAAGGAGGCGGAGCCCATCAGCTCCAGGAAGCGGTTCGCCTGCATCTCATGCCGCAGGGGGAAGAACGGATTCGTGCCCGGCACCCGCAGGGGCTTGCCTTCCTCGGCAGACCCGCCGGCCGAGGTGCCCATCGTCTCACCGAGCATGAAGTAGGCGGCCGCCTGGGGATCGGTCAGGCGTGCGACCGCCGGGATAATGTTGTCGTTGCGGTTCAGGATCAGGAGGTAGTCGACCGGGCCGATCTCGCGCGGGTCGCGCCAGATGCCGAGCGAGCTCATTAGGAAGGTGGCGCGCCCGTTCTGGGTGTACGAAGTGTCGAAGAAGTCGACCTCTCCGCCCTCCTCGTTCTGCGATACGTTCTCGAGATAGGCATCCGGCTTGACCACGGCGCCGTGGATCGCCGGCTCGTGACGCGGATCGAGCCCGAACGTCTTCGCGAAGCAGCCGTTCTCGGTGCCGACCACCTTGCCGCCCGCGAACAGGCCGATGAAATCGTCCTGCACCGGCTGGCTGCCGTTCTGCCTGGTGAAGGTGGTGGTGGTCTTCCCCGTGCCGGAGAGGCCGATGATGAGCATGGTCTTCTCGCCCGCATCGGTCGGGATCACCTTGCAGCCGGCGTGCATGGCCAGCCCGCCGGCGCGGTAGACCCCGGCATTCCACATTCGCAGGCCGCCCTTTTTCGACTCGCCGAAGTAGTCGGAGTTCATCACCCGGCTGACGCCCGATTCGAGATCGACGGCGATGAGCCGGTCATCGGCGTAGCCGGGCATCGGCAGGTTGGGGGTGTAGATCATCACCAGCTCGGGCTGCCACTCATCCGCCGGACGGTCGGGCGGAAAGTAAAGCTGCTGCTGCATTCCCGCGATATTCGCGTTCGCCGCTTCGACGTAGAGGCGCACGCGCGATCGGTGCTCGGGCTCGTTGCCGATGTAGCCGTCGACGACCACCATTTCGCGACCAGCGATGTAGGCATCCTGCAGCTTGGCGACCCGGTCTCCCTCCCTACGGGGGATGGTGGCTCCGGTGTGCTCCTCCGGGCGGTCGGTCACGATGTACGTTGAGCCGGTCGACCTGCTGGTTGCCCGTGTCTGGACGTTGTAGTTGCCGAAGCTCGTTCGCCTGGCCTGCGGCATGCGTCCGGTGAGCTCCTGGAGCTCCTTGGGTGAAGGGTTGTAGCGGACCGATGCTGCGGCGGGCAGATGCTTCCCCTTCGGCCCCATCGGGGCATCAGACGGCGGTCGGTCCGCCAGCAAGCTCATCGCGGGTGCCTCTCCTTCCGCTCCGAAGGGACGGGTGCGCGGATGGAGCCCGGAACCGGCCTCCATCCGGCCATCCTAGCAGCGAGCGACGGCGACACGCAGGCGAGCTCGTCGACCTATTTGACGTATGGCGATCCCGGATCAACGGTTGCGCTCGGCGCGCACGAAGAGCGTGGTGCCGACCACGATGAAGCCCATGAACATGGCGCCGATGATCGCCAGGTTCACCGGCGCGCTCAGCAGCGCGACGTTCTCCGGCTCCGGCTCGACTGCGTAGTAGACGTCGCGGAGCACGTCGACCGCGTAGCGCATTGGCGAGAGCTTTGACAGGATATCCAGGAACCAGGGAAGTTGCTGAATCGGGTTGAAGATGCCGGCCAGGAAGAACTGCGGCAGCATCACGAATGGGAAGATCTGATTCGCCGCTCGCTGGTTCGGCAACCTGGAGAGCACGAGCACACCGAAGGCGCCGCCGAAGACGGCGACGATGAGGATGATCGGCACCATGGCCAGCAGCACCGTCAGGGAGAGCGGCACGCCAAGCAGCAGCCCGAAGGCGATGATCGCGACCGCCTGCGGCAGCGCGACCAGCGATTCGCCCAGGATCTTGCCGAAAACGATCGAGTAGCGGGAGATCGGCGAAACGAAGATCTCCTGGCTGAAGTCCTGCTCGCGGTCTGCGACAAGCGAGATAACCCCGAGCGCGGAGGACTGCCAGACCGTCTGCGCCAGCACCCCGGTGAAGACGAAGGTGAGCAGGTTGATCCCACTGCGGGAGCCGAATCCCGCCTGCAGGCTGGTCCCCAGGATCCCGATGAAGATGAGGGGGAAGGCGAAGTCGGTGATCAGCCGCGTCCGGTCGCGCAGCAGCTTGATGAAGTCGCGGTGCGCGATGACGAGCACCGCTGAAACCTCACTCATTAGTCTGCCCCACGATCTCCAGGTACGCGTCCTCGAGGCTCGGCGTATGCGTCTTGACCATGCTGAGCGGCGTATCGATCGCCTTGAGGATTTCATGCACGCCGCGTCCGTCGAGCTCGAGCCGGAAAGGTCCCTCGCCGTCGTGCCGCAGGCTGAGGCGGGCCAGCTCCGCCTTGAGGCCCGCACGATCAGTCGTGTCGACGAGGACGTACTCCTCCACCAGGTCGGCCTTGATCTCGTCCGGTGTCCCATTCGAGACCACGCGCCCCGACTCGATGATGCAGATCCGATCCGCCTGCTCCGCTTCCTCCAGGTAGTGCGTCGTCAGGAAGACCGTCGTACCGATATCGCGTCGCACCCCATCCAGGTATGCCCACAGCGTCCGTCGGCTGGGCACGTCAAGCCCCGCCGTAGGCTCGTCGAGGAAAAGCACCTTGGGCCGATGCATCAGGCTCCGCATGATCTCGAGCTTGCGGCGCGTTCCGCCCGAATAGGTCCGCACCGGCTGGAAGATGTCGCGCTGCACGCCCAGCATGGCGCTCAGCTCCTCGACCTGGCGCCGATACGCCGGTTCCATGAGGATCCATGCCGGCGCATACGGGAAGAGGCCGTAGAGCACCGCGTGAAAGCGGACGTTCTCCTCGCCGGTCAGGTTCACATCCAGGCTCGGGCTCTGGAAGATGATCCCGACCTCGCGTCGGACCGCGCTGGCCTCGGTCACGATGTCGTGACCATCGATGGTTACCCGCCCGCTGGTCGGCGCCAGCGTCGTGGTGAGGATCGAGATGGTGGTCGTCTTGCCGGCGCCGTTCGGTCCCAACAGCGCGAAGAACTCGCCCGGGCCGACCTCGAATGAGACCCCGTCGACCGCGTTGCGCGTGGCCTTGCGGTAGCGCTTGACGAGGTCCTCGACGTGAATCATTTGGCGCCCCACGTTACGACACCTCGCCTGCTAGTGTCGCTTGATGCTCAGCGTCTCCCGCCTGTCTGTCACTCCCGTCCGTGGCCTCGCACTGCTTCATCCCGACACGGTGCGGCTCGAGCCTCTCGGGGTGCTGGACGACCGCCGGTATTCGCTCCTCACGCCGGATGGTCGGCTATTCGACGGAACGGACGACGGCACACTGGTCCAGATCCGTGCAGATCTCTCGCACGATCCAGAGCAACTGAGGCTCACCTTTCCCGATGGCAGTGTGGTGGGCGGAGAGGTCGCTCTGGGTGAGCTCGTGAAGATCGAGGTCCATGAGCGCCCCTTCCCGGTCCGTCTGGTCATGGGACCGTGGGCCGAAGCAATCTCCTCCTTCATCCGTCGCCCGCTGCAGCTCTTCCGGGCTGAGCGCGACACCGGCGAGCCCGATCGGAACGCGGTGTCGATCGTCTCGGAAGCTTCAGTCGAGGAGCTGTCCCGGCAATCGGGACTCGAGCACCCGGTCGATGCCCGCCGCTTCCGAATGCTCGTCCAGGTCGCCGGGGCGCGCCCGCACGAAGAGGATCAATGGCTCGGCAGGCGGGTGCAGATCGGCGAGTCGATCGTTCGCGTGACCCGCCCCGATCCGCGTTGCGTGATCACCACCCAGGATCCCGACACGGGGCTGCGGGACTTTCCGACATTGCACGCGATCAAGCGCTACCGCGGCCTGCGTGATGGCCGTCACCTCGACTTTGGGGTCTACGCGGACGTGGTGGAGCCCGGAATGCTGCACGTGGGAGACAGGGTCGCTCCGCTCGCGGAGCACGACGCCGGCCCGCCGTCCTGAGGGCGAGCACGCGATTTGGTCCGGCGGCGAATGGAGCGGGAGACGAGACTCGAACTCGCGACATCCACCTTGGGAAGGTGGCGCTCTACCAACTGAGCTACTCCCGCTCGGAAGCATCGCATTCTAGCGATCCGGGTCGAGTTCTAACGCAGCGCGAGCAGCCAGACGGCGTCCGCCATCCCGACCGTCGCCCAGAAGCCGATGATGTAGGTGGGCTTGCGCAGGAGGCACTTGCTGCGCGTGACGCCCAGGGCGATCGCCCGACCGTAGACGACGATTGCGATGGCGGCAACCGCCAGCACGAAGACAGGGGGTGTGAGCACCCAGGCGATGAGCCCCGTCGTGCCCATCTTGCAGAAGGTGAAGGCCGCCTTCTCCCACTTCTCCGCCTGGGTCGGCGCGGGACGAACGGCGGCCGGAGTCGCCACCCACTCTGTCATCGCAATCCCTCCAACGTGACCAGCTCGCGCGCCCCGATCTGGCCGGCTGACGTCCGGGCGCGGAGCGAGCCGAACAGCTGGCGGGCGCAGAAGGGGATCCGGACCGGGTCGGTCTCGCCGTCGGTCGAGCCGACATGCACGCAGCACTGCTGCAGCCGCTCGATGTTCAGAGTCCAGGCGTCCATGAACGACTTCACCGTGAGGCGCTTCATCCGTCTGGCCACGACCTCAGAGGCACGCTCGCGCTTCAGCATCATGTCGCCGAACGAGCGCAGAAAGCCGGACAGGCCGATGTCACACGCCTCGCAGATATTGACCAGGTAGTCGACCAGCTCGGGGCGGCTCACCGTTGTCGTCTCGCTCATCATCCCCATCAGCGACTGCCAGAGGCCGTCATCGGCCGCGATCCGATTACCCACCAGGCCCAGGTTGGCTTGGATGCGCTCGATCCCCACCATCTCGACGATCGACCGATGCCTCCCGTCGTCGCCACGCACGAAGTAGCTGATCGCACAGCAGTCCGGATGGCTGCACGGCAGGGCGATGAAATCGGCCGCCGAGGTGCGCTCATTGGTCTGCGGGCCAATGCGGCGCAGGACACCGGTCGTGGTCATGCGCCGCATCGGGTCGATCGGGTTCGCCCGGCCGGAGCCGAAGACCGGCTGGTAGGCGACCCCGGCGACGTAATCGGTCGCGAAGGCGTAATCCGCGACGCGCCCGATCTCGTGCTCATTCACGCCCGCGGCGACGACCATGGTGAGGGTCGTGAAGATGCCGGCACCGGTCAGACGCCGGATGACCGTCTCCTTCACCGCGCGCAGGTCCTCGCCACGGTGGAAGAGGTGGGTTTCGAGCTCGAAGCCGTCGAACTGGAGGTAGACCTCGACCCGGTCGCGCAGGCTGGCGAGCTCGGCGAGCAGCTTGTCATCCTTGGCGATGCGCACGCCGTTGGTATTGAGCAGGACCCGCGTCACCGGGCGCGCAGTTGCCTGCCGGATGATCTCGACGATCTCGGGATGCACGGTCGGCTCGCCGCCGGAGAGCATCAGGACGTCGATCTTGCCGCCCTCGCGTTCGATGCTGGCGTCGAGCGTGCGCAGGATGTGGGGGAGTCGAGCGTATCGGCCAATCCCCGGACCGCTCTCGGCGAAGCAGGTCGGGCAGCGCAGGTTGCACGCCTCGGTGACGTCGATCAGCAGGATGCAGGAATGCTGGGTCTGCAGCTCACCCAGGCCGTTGCGATAGCCCATCGGGATGGGCAGCACGTTGTCCGGCGTGTCCGGAATGATCTCGCGCGTCGGCACTCGCCACTGCTGTAGGTAGCTCCACAGGTCGTAGTCCTCGTCGTACAGGCTCATCACCTCGCCGTGCCCGCGCTGACAATGGCGACGCAGATAGACCGATCCATCCATCAGCACCAGGTTTCCCTGCAGGATGTCGGTGGCGTAGTCGATCTCGCGATTCGGATCCTCGCTGAAGCACCGGCCACAGATGGTGAGGACCATCCGGAGCGGCGTGTATGGACGCAGGGCGAGCATGGTTGTACTCCTTAGCGGCTGTGGGTGAAGACGAGCGCCATCGGCGATGCGCGGATCGACGCCCGTCACGTGAAGCCTCCTCTACTCACACCGCCAGCTGACGCGCCCCGAGATGGAATCCGCGCCGGGTGGCTCACCCTTGACGCTGACCGGCACAGAGCTGAGCTCCGGGAAGGTCACCGTTCCAACGAGCCCCTCGGCCGATGCGTCGAGCTCGAGCCCGGATCCCGTGAGGTTGTTGTACGCCGCCTCCGGCTCATTCCCAGAGGGGGGTAGGAGCGTGATGTACACGGAGACTTGATCGAAAGCGCCGCTCGGGAGCGGTGCGTCCGGCGCCTTCGGGCTGCCGGCAAACGCATCGATCGAGACGCTCACCTGGCTCCCGCCGAGCATCCCGAGATTCTCTGCGCGCACGCCGAACCCGGTCCCGCCCGGGGTGCTCTGGCAGGTCGCCGCGCCCGACCCATCGAAGGCATGCGGCGGCTCGACATGCAGCTCCATGAGCCCGCTCCGGGGCGGCGGCGGCGGCGTCCCGATCAGCCCGTAGCAGCTCCCTCCTACCAGCAGCGCGAAGACGAGCGGGATCACTCCGCCGATCGCGAGCGCCGTACCGCGGCCGAGTTGGGTCGGCCGGGTCGCGGCGACAATTCCCCAGGCAGCAAGAAGCGCGATGCCGAGCGCGACGGCGTAGATCAACGCCACCGGAGTCATACCGCCTCTCGCCAGCAGGCCCGTGGCTATCACCACCACGACGAAGGCGACCAGGTAGGTCACTGCCACCCACGCCCAAAAGTAGCGCCAGAAGCGGGGCGAGCTTGCGGTGTCCTGGTCGTGCCTTTCGGTTTCGAGGGCAACCCAGGTGGCGTCGATCTCGGCCGGGTCATAGCCCGCCTCCGCCAGCCGCTGCCGAATGGCGTCCCGCGTGTACCGATCGCGGTGCTGCCGGATGTAGTCGGCGATCCTCGGATCCATCGGTCTGCCTTCCTCAGGCTGGCTGTGGTGCCGGCGGCGCCGGAAGCCGATAGGCGCCGCTCCGCAGGCGGCGAGCGAAATGAATGACCAGCATTGCGGTCAGCGGGATTAGCACGAGCTGCGGGCCGGTGAGGCCGAAGGCCTGGACCTCGTTGCCACGCACGAACTCGACGCCGAAGCGGAAGAGACCGTAGCCGAGGAGATACAGCTTCAGCGTGTCGCCGCGAATGGGGAGGAGCGGCGCGCGTCGCCAGATGATGCCAAAGGCCGCCGCGTGGAAGCCGATCTCGTACAGCATCGAGGGATGCATCGGTCCGCCGCAGCCGGGGCAGCGGGCGAAGGTCGCAGCCGCCTCCGGGCTGACGGTCATGCCCCACGGCAAACCTGTGGGCGTGCCCAGCGGCAGCTCGGCCAGGAAGCAGCCGATCCGGCCAATCGCGAGTGCCAGCGGGATCGCGGCTGCGTAGTAGTCGCCCGTCGAGAGTCGGTAGCCCAGGGCGCGCTTGGCGATCACGATCGCCAGGTAGCCGCCGGCCAGGCCGCCGAGAATGCTCTTCGGCCCATGCGTCAGCACGTAGCTGAGTGGCAACCCGGCCCGTGTCACCTCGTCGGCGACCTCCCACGAGGTGAGCAGGTGCGCCCCGAGCGCGCCGCCCAGCAGTGCGGCGACACTGATCACCACGATCCGAGGCTCGAGCAGCCGATCGCGGTGGAGGGCGCGGTAGTACCACCCGATGCCGACCAGCAGGCCGAGCATGGTGAACAGATCATGGGTCGAGACCTTCAGGGACCCGAGCTCGAGGGTCGGCAGCATCAGACCCGCGCCCTCACCGTCACAGGGCAGCCACCGCGGCCTCGAGCTGGGCGGTTGCCGCATTGGCATCGGTCCCCGAGGTGAAATAAATCGGATCGCCGAAAAGGAGCTCGACGTCGCCGCGCAGAGGCGCGCCGCGCGCATCGATGCGCGACATGCGGTGGATTTTGACCTTCATCGGCACGACCGGCGTGGCGCCCTCCACCGCGATGAGTCCGGCGCCCGATTTGAAGGGCTGCATCGGTCCACCAACAGTGAGCTTGCCCTCCGGGTAGATGAGCACCGAGAAGTTC
>JALYTG010000221.1 GCA_030854405.1 Chloroflexota bacterium
GCTATATGTAGTCGGCAGGTTGGTCGCGCACTCGAATTGGCAGGTCATGATCTCAGCATGGCTCGCAGCCGTTCGACGTCGTACTACCGAGTCTTATCCGGATTTATGCGCAACCTTCGTGCGCCGATCAAATGGGGGTTGGCCGTCCCGTTGCAAAAATTGGAATCGGCGTTCCGCCCGTTGATACTGACGTCGTCACAGCCATTGGGGGTGGGTCCGCCGCCGCGTTGTTCTCGGATCCCGGGCCGGATCGACCAAGGCGATGTCTTGACGTGGCTACAAGTCGTACTACGACTCGATCTCAGGGAAGCGTCGTGATTGCAGCCTGCTGCGCGTTGTGCGGGAGCCCGGCTTGGCGGAATAAGCCTGGCTAGTTGATTGTTCAAGCAAGCAATTCTCCTGGAGGTTTCCAAATGAGCGATGCCGCCGGCGTCATACTTCTGATCGGCAGAGTCCTTTTCGTTGTCTTCTTCGCTTTCGCCGCCAGGAGCCATCTCACCAGCGGCCCGATGATGGTTGGCTACGCTAGGTCCAAAGGGGCGCCCTTGGCCGATTTGGGTGGCTGGCCAGGCGGGGTCTGGCTTGCCGTCGGCGCCCTGTCGATCGCGCTCGGGATCTGGCCCGACATCGGCGCCCTCATGCTGGCTCTCTTTGTAATCCCGATGGCCTACTTTATCCACAACTTCTGGACCCTCAAGGACGCGCAGCAGAAACAGACGGAGATGGGCAACTTCAATCGCAACGTGACCTTCCTGGGCGCTGCCCTGGCTCTATTCGCGACCTTCGTCGCCCTCGGTCCCAATCTCAAATTCGCGATCACGGGCCCGCTGCTGCACTTCTAAGGTCGGCGTGCGCAGCCAGGGGCTGAGAAGGAAGAGAACGCTTGGCCGCTCGGGCAGGGCGGCCCGGTCGCACGGACTCTTGCCGCCCCAGAGGACGTCAGGCGAAGGCGCGGGATCCGAGACTCGGACGCACTCCAAATAGCGAAACAGTTGTCAAGCAAGCGCTGCTTGAAGCGGTGCGATGCGCTGACACTGAAACCTGTGCGGATGCTTCTATAGGATGTCAACCCTTTGAAGCAACTTGAAGATTCTCCTCGCCGAATGACGCTTCAGGCAGCGGCGGATCTCGCGGTCGCTCCTGCCCTCTGTAGGAGGGCAAAAGTCCGACCAGGCCCTTCAGATTGACTTTTGCCCCCCCACAAGGTTATTGCGCGCTCATCGGTCCGGCGCTGAACTCGCCGACAAGCGTGATGTGATTATTGGACCCTCAACTTCCGCGAGATCGAGCAGATATCGAGCAGATAATGGACGCGCGCGAGGGACGGTCCGCACTGGGGCAAGCTGCACTTGCAGGAGGTGGCGAGATTGCGCACTCGAGACCCGGAGTGGGACAGATTCATCGCGATGCGGCAGCGCCTGGACCTGGAGCGGCGATTCGGCAACGCCTATCTGGATCGAGTTCTCGGTTAGAGGAGACGCAACCATGATCAAGACATCTGAAGCCAGGAAGCTGACGGAAGCTGGCGCCGCCGAGCTGGCCCTCCTGATCGCGTCCGGTGAGATCTCGTCGGCGGAGGCGGTCGAGCGGCACATCGAGCGCATCGAGGAGGTCAATCCGAAGCTCAACGCGGTGGTCTGGCCCCTCTTCAAGCGGGCAAGAGCCGAGGCCGCCGAGGCCGACAAGGCACGCAAGGGCGCGGACGGCCTGGGCGCCCTTCACGGCGTGCCCATCACGATCAAGGACCAGTTCGAGGTCGAGGGCGCCCCCTCCACCTGGGGCCTGCCCAGCCGCGCCGGTCAGCTGGCGAAGTCTGACGGTCCGTTGGTGAAGCGCCTGCGCGACGCGGGTGCGATCGTGCTCGGCATCACCAACGTCCCCCAACTGCTCATCTATCACGAGAGCGACAACCCGGTCTATGGGCGCTGCAACAACCCCTGGAGCGCCGAGCGTGTACCGGGCGGCAGCAGCGGCGGCGAGGGCTCGATCATCGCCGCCGGCGGCTCGCCGCTCGGCCTGGGCTCCGACACCGGCGGCAGCATCCGGGTGCCCGCGCACTTCTGCGGCATCCACGGGATCAAGCCGACCTCGCGCCGGCTCACCGGCCTCGACAACCCGCGTTTTTTCGATTACGGCCAGGAGGCGATCCTGCACCAGCCCGGACCGCTGGCGCGCCGCGTCGAGGACCTGGAGCTCGCCATGTCCGTGCTGGCGGCGCCGGGTCAGGAGAAGTTCGACTTCAGCATCCCTCGGGTCGCATGGCCCGATCCGAAGCGCGTGGATGTGTCGAAGCTGCGCATCGCCACCTACTCCGATGACGGCTTCTTCCCCGCGGCACCCGGCGTGCGCCGGGCCGTTGACGTCGCGGCTGATGCATTGCGTGCGGAGGGCGCCACGGTCGAGACCTGGGCGCCGCCGCGCGTCCACGACGCTATGCGCATTTTCTACGGACTGCTCGGCGGCGATGGCGGCCGGTCGGCGAAGCGGTCACTCGGCTCCAATCCGGCGACGCGCCAGATCAAAGGCCTGCTGCAGGTGGTCGACGTGCCCAACGCCGTCCGGCCGGGTGTGGCCGCCGTGCTCGAAACTGCCGGCCAACCCCGCCTGGCATTCCTCATGCGAAGCCTCCGTCCGCTCTCGGCCGACCAGTACTGGCTCCTGGTCGAGGAGCGCAACCGGTACCAGCGTGAGTTCCTCGCCGGACTGGATTCAGGCGGCTTCGACGCGGTCATCTGCCCGCCGCACGCGCTGCCGGCGCTGACCCACGGCGCCTCTTACTACCTCGGCCCGGCGGCCAGCTACTCGGCGGTCTACAACATGCAGGGGCTGCCCTCTGGCGTGGTCGCGGTTTCACGCGTCCGGTCGGGAGAGGAGTCAGACCGGCCGGTCAGTAAGGACGTGGTCGAGAAGACCGCGCGCGAGGTAGAGCAGGGCAGCGCCGGGCTACCGCTCGGCGTTCAGGTGGCGGCCAGGTACTGGCGCGAGGACATCGTGCTCGCCGTGATGGCCGCGGTCGAGCGGCGGCTCAAGGACCGCCCGGACTACCCGGCCGGCGCCCTCGCCGGCGCCTCCCCCCTCCCGGTGTAGCCGGCAAGCTCCTCGACCAGGCGGAGCGCAGCCCGCAGCGTCCGGCCGTCCCGGTCGCGATGCGCCTAAGGCCCGACACGACGCGGAGCCGAGTTCGACGTCATTTTCGAACCCCACAGCTCGCGCCGCGGCTCGCGGCGGAACCCGGCATCGGTCCGATTTGCGCGGGTCAGATCCTAAATGCTTGGTCGCATCGTGGTCGGCTACGATCCGAGGCCGCATTCGCGGCCCTAGCTGGAGTCGCCCCGATCCCAGCCTCTTCCGGTCAGACAGTGCGGCACCGACTCAACCGCGGCGGAGACCGCCAGCTCAACCGTGCTCTCCACACCATCGTCATGTGGCGGACCAATTTCCACAGCGAGAGCAAGGCCTACCTTGTCAAGCGTCGCCACGAAGGCAAGACCGATCGTGAGATCAGGCGCTGTCTAAAGCGTCACCTGGCCCGGAGGATCTTCAAGCTGCTCCAAGGCCTTGACAGCCTATAGAAGCATCCCCACACCAAGCGCGAGGCTAGGCGCAGGAGTACTTCGTGGCGCCGAGCGCGCGCCGGAAGATCAAGTCCATTGCTGCTCGCAAGCGCGCCGCGCGCGACCGCCACAAGCGGTCGACCATCCTTCCGGGCTAGGCTGCGCGACTCAAGCGGTCCTGTAGCAGGGGCAAAACTCGATCCGGCAGACGCGGACGGACTGTTGCCGCCCCACGGCTGGTCGGCGAGAGGCACCTCAGTTGATGCCGGCGGAGTCGCCGCTTATAAGAACCTATGAGCCTCACCGCTCTGTGCACCTTAGACTCCGCCCGCCGATGGTGCGACCACTTGCTGGCCGCGTGAGCTCGCGCCCGGTTCGGTGGCCGGCATCACCTCTACGAGCTAACTTTAGCTGCTTGATCACTCACAGACTTTTGCCAACCCACGCCGCCTTGGCGCCCGCACGCCGGATCAGTGGCCGCAGCCGCAGGCCTTGGCGTTGCCGGCGTCGTCGCCGGTGTCGAAGGAGGTGCCGCAGGAGCACGAGTGGACTGCGTTGGGGTTGTGCACGGTGAACCCGCCGCCCATCAGGCTGTCGACGTAGTCGATCTCCGAGCCGCGCACGTGTGGGAGCGTGTAATCGTCCACCACGACTCGCACCCCATCCAAAGTCACCACCTCGTCCCCCGGC
>JALYTG010000222.1 GCA_030854405.1 Chloroflexota bacterium
CGGCGTTGTCTCGGTTCGGGTCGATGAGCGCGATCGACTGCCAGGTGCCGAGCGCGGCGCGCCCCGCGACGACCGGCACGCAGAGCGACGGAGAGACCAGCAGCGGGAGCACGTGATCCGCGCCGTGGCCCGGGGAGCCATGGGCGTGGCGTCGCGGCTCGTAGAACAGAGCAGGATCGCCTCGGGCGCCACGCAATCCAGGCGGTTCACCCGAGTCGCCGAACCCTTGGCCTATCTCGCGGCGCCCGCGGGCTGGCCGGGAGCCTCTGCGAACCCGAGCTGCTGGAGCATGCTGAGCGTATCGGTCACGGCCCAGTGCTCGACATATTTGCCGTCCGCGAACCGAAGGATGTGGATCGCCTCCCAGGTCGCCTCTTTGCCCGACGCTGGCATACCCTGGAAGTCGCCCTTCATCGTTCCGTGAGCGGTGGTGCGCTGGACGACCTTGTCGCCCTCGGCGATCTGATCGTCGACCGTGGCGTGCAGGTCGGGAAACGCCCCTCGCAACATCGCGAAGAAGGCCTTGGCCCCCTCGTTGGTCGGCGGCACGCCGGGCGGGGCCGAGTGATCGACGAAGTTCGGGCCGGTGAGCTCATCGATGACGGCGAAGTTGCCGCGATTGGCGACCTCGTCGACGAACCGACGGGCGCTGGCCTTGTTCTCTTCCATTGTCATGGCTGGCCCTCCTTGGGCTGCTCTCCGTATCGGGACTTCGGTGTACTCCGCTTTGGACCACAGCGCAAGTGAGTTATCCACCAGCCGCTCGATGCGAAGTCTTTGCCAGGCTGCATCCCCCCTGCCTATACAGTGGCGCTGACGCCAGCGGTCGTCGCGCGGCAGGAGGCGGTCGAGGGTCTCGAGCAGGTCGGCCTCAGAGCCGCTCCCGAGCTCCATCACCAGGATTCCGGCCGTCGCGTGCGGGACAAAGACGTTGAGCAGGCCATCGGCGCCATCGGCGGTCTGGTCCAGAAAAGCTGTCACCGCGTCGGTCAGGTCGACGACGGCGGCCCGATGGCCGGTTTCGACCGAGAGCTCTCGGGTGCCCATGATGCGAGCCTAGCATTCGCGTATCATCCCCGGCCATGTCCCCAAACCTATCGTCACGCCAATTCGCCGCGCCCGTGCTGCTGACCGTGCTGGTGCTTCTCGCCGCGTGCTCGAGCACGCCCAGCCCGAAGGTCGCGCTCGCCACCGCTTCGCCGACCCCGAGCCCGACCGTCCGGCCGACGCCGACCCCGCGGCCGACTCCGGTTCCGACCCCAACGCCGATCCCGCTCGACCAGGCGATGCTGAAGGGACGCGTCACGCTGCTGATCATCGGCACCGACTCGAATCTCGATCGGGCGCGGCGTGGCATGTCCGTCAACACGGATGGCCTGATCGTGGCGAGCGTGAACGCCGCGAAAAACCGGATCGTGATGCTCTCGCTGCCGCGCGATACGGTCGACCTGCCGATGGCTGGTGGCCGCGTCTGGGGCAACAAGATCAACGGCCTGGAGGGGACTCTCGGCATCGAGGCGCTGCGTGACACGATCGCAACCACGCTTGGCGTGCCGATCGACTACTACCTCCAGATCGACATGAACGACTTCGGGGGGATCGTGACCGCGGTCGGTGGCCTCGACGTCGTCGTCCCGTACGCGCTCTACGACCCCACGATCGGGCTCGATCTGGGGGCCGGCAAGCAGCACCTGAATGGCAACAACGCGGCTCGCTACGTGCGCACGCGCCACCAGGACACTGACTATGGCCGGGCCGTGCGCCAGCAGCAGGTGGTGATGGCACTGGTCGGAAAGCTGCTCGAGCCGCACACCAAGGTCGACCTCCGCAAATTCATGAAGGGCTTCGCATCGGTTCGAACCGACATTCCGGTTGCCAAGCTACCCACCTTCCGCGAGATCGCGCGCCGCAGCCTTCACGCACCAATCACCAGCACGGTGCTCGGTCCACCGCGCTTCATCCTCTTCCAGGGGATCAAGCCGAACAGCACCCGCGGCTGGGTGATCATCCCCAACGTGGCGGAGATGCGTGCCTACGCCCAGTCGGTGATGGGGGGCAAGTAGTAGGGGTCAGGGATTGGCGTAGCTGTGCTCGCCCACGAAGACAAGGCCGGCGCCCAGGTAGGTGAAGAGGACCCCGACGAAGCCGAGGACGAGGAGCCACGGCGCGAGCGCAGCCCACCGATCCCGTCGGCCGGCCACGTGGAGGTAGGCGCCATAGACGAGCCAGGTCGCCGCGGCCGCCAGCTCCTTCGGATCGTTGCTCCAGTACGAGCGCCAGGCGAGGTTGGCCCAGACCGATCCGAGCACGATCGCGATGGTCAGCACCGGAAAGGCGAGAATCACTGACCGATCTGCGGCCGCTCGACAGGCCTCAGCGCTCGGCAGCCAGCTCATCGAGCCGCCGCTGAAGCGTTGCATCAGCTCGCCGGCGGCGGCGGCGAACGCAACTGCGCTGATCGCATATGCCAGCATGGCGGCGCCAACGTGAACGGTCAGGAGGAGCGGCTGCTGGAGGGCGGGAACAAGCGGGTCGATGCGGCTGTCGAGCGCCAGGGAGAGACCGATCAGAGCCGCCGCGATGATGGCCACCACCGGCGCCAGCCCGCGAATGCGCTGCCCGCGGTCGACGAAGAGATAGACCGCCATCACGCCGGCTCCGAATGCGGCACTGAACTCGTGGAGATTCGACCACGGTGCATGCCCGGTGGCGACGGTGCGCACGAGGAGTGCCGCCAGAGTCAGCAGCAGGCCCAGCACGACGCCCAGGTGAACGATGCTCGCCGCCGAGCTCCGGCCGGGCGACCCGGTCTCGACCTCGATCCCCTCGCTCAGAGCCAGGCGGGCGGCGCCCGCGAATCGGAGGAGGCCCGCTCCGGCCGCGAGCGCGACCGACCCGAGCAGCGAGATCAGCGCAGCCGCGAGCAGGGCCGGGATGATCGTCGCCACGGGTCAGGGCCGGTCCGAGTCGTGTCAGCCCGCCAGCGCGGGCTCCGCGATGGCGGTCGGGGTTCCGCAGCGGTAGCAGGACTCATCGGCCGCCCGCAGCGTGGTCCCGCAGTTCGTGCAATCGTAGGAGAGGTCGCGCTCGCAGGCGGTGCAGAACCGCGCCCCAGCTGGGTACTGGAGGCCGTCGTACGAGCAATACGGGACGCCGTGGGGGGGCGCCTCGATCGCGGGGTCGGTGCTTGCGGCGATCGGCAGTACGGCCCTGTCTGTCAAGGCCTCGGCTTCGATTGCTACCTGCGAAACGCGCAGGTAGCCGAGCACGAGATAGGCCAGATAGAGGGCCACCAGGCCAGCGAGCAGCAGCGGGAACGCGACCCCGAGTCGGTCACCCCAGTCGACCGCGAGCGACTCGATGAATTTCTTGATGCCTTCCATGGCCGGCCGATTCTAGCACCGCGAAAATGGCACCGGCTGCGGTACACTCCCGCGCAATCACACGCCACCGGGTGAGCATGCCACGCCCCAAGCTGGACCCCACAACGCCGCTCGCCGAGCTCCACGTGCACCTGGGGGCCGCGGTCACCCCGGCGATCATGTGGGGAATTGCTCACGCCCAGGGGATCCGCCTGCCGACGAAGGACTACTGGGCCTTTCGTCGCCTGATCACGGTCGGTCGCCGTCGTCGATCGTTCCAGGCGTACCTCGACCTGTTCTACTGGACCGAGCTGATCCAGTCGAGCCCGACCGCGGTCGAGCGGAGCGTGTACGAGGTGATCGGCGGCGCATACCGCAAGACCAATGTCACGGTGCTCGAGCTGCGCTTCAACCCGATGAAGCGCAACCGCGGCGGTGAGCAGGATCTCGACCACATCATCGCCGCGGCGGTACGGGGCATGGATCGCGCCATGCTCGAGTATCCGCAGGTGCGCGCCGGCCTGATCTTCTGCCTGGACCGTGGATTCAGCCGCGAGCTCAACGAGATCATCGCCGCCAAGGCGATCAGCTGGCGCAGTCGCGGCGTGGTGGCGGTCGATATTGCCGGGCCGGATGAGCCATCGTTCCGCTTCGCCGACTATCGCGACCTCTTCGCCGAGTGCCGGCGCAGCGGACTCGGCATCACCGTGCACGCCGGCGAGACGGGCGGACCAGGAGAGGTGCAGGAAGCGATCGAAGCCCTCGAGCCGGACCGCATCGGCCACGGGATCAGGAGCGCCGAGGATCCGCGCGTGATGGCCATGCTCCGCGAGCGAGGAATCGTGCTCGAGATCTGCCCGAGCTCCAACCTCAATAC
>JALYTG010000223.1 GCA_030854405.1 Chloroflexota bacterium
GGGCTGCGTATCGCGACGACCCCGCTGCGAAGGCGCGATTCGAAGCCGGTGTGGCGAGCCTGGTCGAGGAGATCCGGGCCGGGGAGATGCTGCAGGCGGTGCTTGCGCGTCGCTTCAGCGTGCCGACGCGGCTCGGCGCCTTCGACCTGTACCGCTCGTTGCGGCGCATCAATCCGTCTCCGTACCTCTTCTATCTCGACCTGCGCGACGTTGTCCCGGATGCGGCGCTGGTCGGCGCCTCGCCCGAGCTGCTGGTCCGAGTGCGCGGTGGCGAGGTCGTCTCGCGGCCGATCGCGGGGACCCGTCCCCGCCATGAGGACCCGACGGCCGATGCCGCACTCGAGGCCGAGCTGCGCGCCGATCCGAAGGAGCTCGCCGAGCACGCGATGCTGGTCGACCTGGCCCGCAACGACGTCGGGCGCGTCGCGCAGCCGGCGACCGTCGAGGTCCCGATGCTGCGATCCATCGAGCGCTACTCGCACGTGATGCATCTCGTCAGCGAGGTGCGTGGCCGCCTTCGCGACGACCTCGATGCCTTCGACGCGGTACGCGCCGCCTTCCCGGCCGGGACCGTCAGCGGCGCGCCGAAGGTGCGCGCCATGGAGGCGATCGCCGAGCTGGAGGGAGAGCGCCGTGGACCATATGGCGGGGCGATCGGCTTCTTCTCGCCAGCCGACGTTGAAGCGGCGATCACCATCCGCAGCGTGCTGTTGCGTGACGAGATCGCGCACGTCCAGGCGGGGGCGGGGATCGTCGCCGACTCGATCCCCGAGCGCGAATCGGCTGAGGTGGCGGCCAAAGCCGGCGCCGTGCTGGCGGCGCTGGAAGGGCGATGAAGATGCGCGTCTTCGTCCTCGACAACTATGACTCGTTCACCTACAACCTGGTCCAGCTGCTGGGTCAGCTGGAGGCCGATGTCACCGTCGCCCGCAACGACGAGATGAGCGTCGACGCCGTGGATGCGCTGCACCCCGACGCGATCATCATCTCGCCCGGCCCCTCCCTCCCGGAGAAGGCCGGGATCAGCGTGGAGCTCATTCGAGCCCTGGGTTCCACGACCCCGATCCTGGGTGTCTGCCTGGGCCACCAGGCGATCGGGATTGCCTACGGTGCGCGCGTGGTGCGCGTCGACCCGGTGCACGGCAAGCGTTCGACCGTCTTCCATTCCGGTCGTGGCTCGTTCCGCGACCTCCCCTCGCCCATCCAGGCAGCGCGTTACCACTCGCTCGCCATCGATCGCGCCTCGCTGCCGCCCGAGCTTGAGGTCACGGCCTGGTCGCCCGACGGGCTGCTGATGGGCGTGGCGCATCGGTCCCATCCCGTCGAGGGCTTCCAGTTCCATCCGGAGTCGATCCTGACCGATGACGGCGAGGCGCTGGTCGGCGCCTTCCTGACACGCGTCGCGGCGGCGGTCCGATGATCGTCCTGCTCGCCCAGTCGACCGCGTTCGCGTCGGTGCGCGCCCTCGCCCGACGCGCCGGGCTGCGCTGCGTGCCGGACTCGACCGAGCAGCCGCAGCGCCTGGCCCTGGTCGGCGCTCTCTCGTCCGCCGCTCGCGATGAGCTCGCCAGTGCGCTGGAGGCTCGGCCGGACGTGGCCGGGGTGATCCGCGATCCGGGCTCCGCGCCGCTCGCCTCGCGTCACTTCAGGCCGGAGCCATCTCTCGTGGCGGTGGGCACGCTGAGCATTGGAGGGGGAGCGCCGCTACTCGCCGCCGGGCCATGCGCGGTTGAGTCGCGCGAGCAGCTGATGGCGGTTGCCGAGGCCGCGGTACGCGCCGGCGCCGGGCTCCTGCGGGGCGGTGCCTTCAAGCCGCGCACCTCGCCGTACGCATTCCAGGGCCTGGGGCCGGAAGGGCTTCGCCTGCTCGCCGAGGCTCGTCAGCTGACCGGTCTGCCGATTGCGACCGAGGTGCTTGCCCCCGAGCAGGTCGATCTGGTGGCCGAGGTGGCCGACCTGCTCCAGATCGGAGCCCGGAACATGCAGAACTACGCGCTGCTGGCGGCGGTGGGTGCTGCCGGGAAGCCGGTGCTGCTGAAGCGCGGCGTGGGTGCCACGCTCGACGAGTGGCTCCTGGCCGCCGAGCACCTGATCGCGACCGGCGCATCGGGGGTGGTGCTGTGCGAACGCGGGCTGCGCCATTTCGACCCGCAGACGCGCAACATCCTCGACCTGGCCGGCGCACTGGCGGTGAAGGCGCTCACTCACCTGCCGGTCATCGTCGATCCTTCGCACGCCACCGGTCGGCGCGACCTGGTGACTCCGATGGCCCTGGCGGCGCTCGCAGCGGGCCTGGACGGTGTCATGGTCGAGATCCATCCCGATCCCGACCGCGCCCTCTCCGACGGCCCGCAGTCGCTCGATCTCGCCGGCCTGGCCGACCTCGCCGAGCGCGCGGGGGCGATGGGCGTCAGCTTCGCGACTCCGAGCCTGCAACCGCGCACTGCAACGATCGATGGCTGGGGCCGCTGACCTACTCGTCGATGAGCAGGTCGATCGCTTCCAGGTAGCCCCGCCAGCCCTTGCCGATCACGCTCGCCCGCGCCGCGGGCGCGGTGACTGACACTCGCCGCCATGGCTCGCGCGCGGAGGTGTCGCTGATGTGCACTTCGACCACTGGCCGCGCGCAGCCCACCAGGGCGTCGTGCAGGGCGTAGCTGGTGTGAGCCAGCGCGCCGGGGTTGATGATCACGGCGTCGTAATCGAGGAGCTCCAGCCGGTCGACCAGGGCCCCCTCGTGGTTCGACTGTAGGTGATCGATCCCGACCCCGCGCGAGGCGGCGTGCTCGCGCGTGGTCTCCACGATCTCGGCCAGGGTCCGCGTGCCGTAGACCTCGGGCTGGCGTCGACCCAGGATCCCGAGGTTCGGCCCGTTCAGGACGAGGATCTTCATGTGCCGATCCGGCCCAGTGCGGCATTCAGCTCCGCTTCGGTCACGTCGTCGACCTCGACCACCTGACCCATGCCCATCGGCAGCAGCCATCGCTGCCGCCCACGCAGCCGTTTCTTGTCGCCGGCGAGGGCGGCATGGACCGCCCCGCTATCGAACGAATGCCGCAGCGCGAAGCCGAGGTCCGCAAGGAGCGCGTCGAGGCTTTCGGCGAGGTCCGGTTCGGCGCCGCGTTGCACGGCGATGCCGGCGACCGCGCGGAGTCCAAGCGCCACGGCCGCCCCGTGCGGGAGCCGGTACCGACTCTCGATCTCGAGCGCGTGGCCCAGGGTGTGGCCGAGATTGAGCCGACGGCGCTCGCCCTGCTCGAAGGGGTCTCGCTCGACGATGGCCAGCTTGACCCGCGCGGCGCGCTCGGTGATTGCGTATCTGGCCGCCTCATCTCGTGCCAACGCCGCCCGACCACGCTGGTGGAGCAGGCTCCACAGGTCTGCATCCCCGATGAGCGCCGCCTTGACGGCTTCGGCCAGTCCGTCGCGCAGGCGTCGCCGGGGGAGCGTTCGCAGCATGCCCACGTCCGCGTAGACCGACCAGGGCGGCCAGAACGCGCCGACCGCATTCTTGGCCGCGGCGAGGTCGACCCCCACCTTGCCGCCGAGCGCGGCATCGGCCTGGGCCAGCCAGGTTGTGGGAACGGCGACGTACGGAACCCCGCGGGCGTACAGCGCCGCCGCCAAGCCGGCGAGGTCGCCGACCGTGCCTCCCCCCACGCCCACGATGGCCTCGCCGCGTTCCGCTCGTGAGGTGGCGAGCCATTCCAGGACCCGCTCGAGCGTGCGCATCCGCTTTGAGCGCTCGCCGCCACTGATCGCCAGGCAGCGGCCAGCGCCCAGCCCGACGATGAGCCCCGGCTGCAGGCGGGTCAGCCGCGAGTCGATGATCAGCGCGCTCCGATCGTCAACGGGCAGCTCCAGGTCCACCCCGAATACGACTTGCGCGTGCGGCGGCCCGATCGGGTGGTGGCGCTGCACGTGGGCGTCGAAGAGGCGCCGCCTCGCGGGCCGGCGGAGCCGCATGAGCTCATCGGCGACCACCGACGCCGGACGGTCCGCATCGGTCCGCAGGTCGGCGGCGCGATAAAAGGGAGCGCGCTCTTCGGCCAGCCGCGCCAGGCCGGCGGCGGCGTCGCGCCCGAGGAGTGGACGTTGGGCGTGGTCAGCGGCGACGCGCGCCGCAAGCACGTTCGCGGGGGCGCGCAGCCAGACGGCCGTGCCGTGGCTCCACAGATCCCAGCGGTTCAGCGGGTCATTGAGCGTGCCGCCTCCGCTGGCGACCACCGCGC